>JAYUAG010000464.1:0-3321 GCA_043741475.1 Thermoflexaceae bacterium
CTGCGCGACAGTTCGCCCGAGGCGATGCGCGTGATGAAGCGGCTGGTCTGGGACGCGAACTTCACGCCCGACCTGGCGACGGCCGTCCAGAACGCAAACGCGGCCATGCCCGCCACACTCGCCAGCGACGACTTCAAAGAGGGCCTCACCGCCTTCGCGGAGAAGCGCCCACCGAACTACCGCGGCGTCGGAGATTAGAACCACAAAAGCGCAAAGATCACGCAAAGAACACGAAGGTTTGTCCTGATTCGTGCCTTCGAGTGATCTTCGTGTCTTCGCGGTTCAACCCTGGGTTTGGCAGGGACCCCGGCGTGCCGCATCGTTGGGGGCGATGCGCAATCCCGTAACCTTCCTCAAGTGCAAGTATGACGGCAGCGTGAAGCGCGAGCGCACTGGCGACCTCGTGGACGCGGTCGGCGACTGGCTCGTGGTCTACCACTCGCCGGCGCTGCACACCCATCTGCTCCACGGGGAACCGGTCATCACTGGGGATTCGGCGCATGCGTTGTTCTACCTGAATACGCGCCTACCCCTCACGGTTGGGTTCGCCTTCGACCAAGGCGGTGCGCTCGAAGTCGCAGGCGTGGATGCCGCGCTGCCGGCCACCCGCGAGGCCCGGGCGATCCGCTGGGTCGACCTTGACCTCGACATCGTGATCCAGCCGGGCTCGCCCGCTTGGGTCAAGGACATCGAAGACTTCGAACAACGGCGCAGGGAACTCGCCTACCCACCCATTGTCGTGTCCGCGGCATGGGAGGGCATCCGCATTGGCGCGGAACTCATTGGAGGGAGCGCCTATCCGTTCGATGGGAGCGCGGCCGCGCTGCTGGGGCGCGTGATGGCGTCGATGGGTCCCCTGTAGGCCGCCGAACTAACGAGGCCCCGCGGAGTGTAGGAACCACAAAGACGCGAAGATCCACGAAGAACACCAAGATTGGTTTGGTACTTCGTGGACTTCGTGTGATCTTTGCGTCTTCGTGGTTCAACCCCCCCGCAGCACTTCCCAGGCGACGAGCGCAGCCGAGACGTGGACGTTGAGCGAGGGGCCCTTGCCGTACATCGGGATGAAGACGGCGCCGTCGCAGAGGCGCAGGGTCTTCGGCCAGACGCCGGCGCCTTCGTTCCCGAGGACGAGGCAAACCTTCGGCCCAAAGGCGAACGAGGTGTACGCCACCGCGTCAGCCGCGAGCTCGACTGCGACCAGCTGATAGCCGTCTTCTCGCAGCGACGCCAGCGCGTCCTCGATGCCAGCAACGTGCCGCCAGGGGACGCTGCGGTCGCAGCCACGGGAGGTGAGGCCGATGCCCGCGTGGGGCGGCTGAGGCGTATCGCCCACCAGTACCAGCTCGCGCGCGCCGCAGGCGTCTGCGATGCGGAAGAGCGCGCCGACATTCACGGGGTCGTCCAACGCCTGGAGCAGAAAGACGAGCTCGACGGCGGGCCGGGATGCGCGCAGTTGCTTCTTGAGCTGGCGGATGCCGGTCTTGCCCAGCGGCCGGTTGGTCGCACTCACGGCGCCGCCTTCTCGACCGGCTCGACCGGTTCGACGGACCAGCGGATGAGCGGGGGTTTCACCGCGGCGCAGCGCGGCATACCGCAATGGTCCGTGAGCCCGAGGCGGCCGACGAGCAATGAGCCGTCCGCTTCCGCCTCCGCCTCCGCCAACAGCGCAGCATCGACTGTGCCCAGGAGGAGCTTCGTCCGCCGGAACATGCTGAAGTGCCCTGCGCCGTCGACCGTGCCCCAGGAGAGGTAGATGAAGCGTGTGCCGCGTGTCCCTTGCACATGCGGGCCACGGAAGTCGGGGCCGGCGACCATTACGGTATGTTCGACCTCGATAGCCCAGGACGCCGTGGGCGCGTCGCCCGCGAAGAGGTCCTCGACGGCGCGGCCGCGCTGGATGCCCACGTGGACGTTGTCGTACTCGAGGCGCCGGCGGCCGGGCAGCGTGTGTGCTCGTATTTCGATGCGCATGGGGCACAGTATCGGCCGAACGGTGCTCGACCGGAACGGCCGCCCTGGAAGCCTGGGATGGTGGAAAGAATCCGTACCCGCTTGCTCACGCGCGCGGTTCCCGTGCGTGTGGCATTTACGGCACGTTCCACTCGGGGGGCGGAGGAAGGCCTGTCAGGCGACCAGTGCTGGCAGTCCGGGAAACGCGTCCATCTTGCCGCTGGGGCGCCATTCATACTCCACGCGGGCGACTGTACGGGCCTCGGCGTCGCGCACCACCACGATGCTGGCGAGGAGCGTTGCGCCATCGCGCATGAGCCGCCGGCGGATGGTAGCGGGGTCTTCGGCGAGCGCCGCCGTGGCGGTGAGTTCGCCCACGGCAGGACGGGTGAACGCGATACTCGAGCCCGCGACCACCAACCGCGCCTTCGCCAGTTCGTCGCCCAGGAGTCCGGCGATGGCGGCGCTCGCCGCCGCTTCGGCCGCCGCGTAGACGGCGCCACCCTGCGCGGCGCCCAAATAGCTGAGGAACTCGGCCCGCTCGGGGAGGCGCACCGTGGCCGAACCCGGCCCGATCGCGACGGTCTCAATGCCCGAGGTGGGAATGAAACGGAAGCGCGTCAATCGCGTGCATGAGGTCTGTCTCCATGGTGGCTCTCCTTCGACAATCGGCGTGTGCCCCGCTGCCACCATCGATTCTTACGCAGTTGTCACGCGATGTGTTCAGTCGCAAGGCTGCATTCCGCGGCAGTCTTTCGGCTGACGGCCGCCTCAGCCCACCTGCACGTCTTCACCGATCAGGACGAGCTCCAGCTTGCGGGCCACGGCGCGCGAGGCCTCGTTCGTCCAGGTGGTGCTATAGAACGGTATCCGGCCTGACTGACGGATGGCGGCTGCCCAGGCAACGGTCGCGAGCCCGGCTGCCCCGCGACCGCGGTAGTCAGGCGCGGTCTCAAGGCCCGCGTCCGCCGCCTCCGGCGTCGATCGTGACGATGCGCAGATAGCGATCGCCCTGCCATCGAGGACGACGGCGAAGGCCGGCCGGTAGTGCGGGAGATCCGGACCCCAGGTCGCGAGCGCGGGATGGAGGAGGCCCGCGTTGTTCGGGTAGAGCGGGATCGCTCCCGCGGAAAAGAGCGGCGAGGGAAAGCGGAAGGCTGGGCCTTCGCGCCGCTCCGTGATGGGCGCGAATCGGCCGGCCGTTTCGGCAAGGACGTCCGCTGTGTCCATGCCCGCCGCCTGTGGATCGAAAGGGTAGAGCCGGGCGACGCAGGCGGCGATGGCCTCTGCCAACCCTTGTGGGGCATCGCCGCGCAACCGCACCATCGTCCCTCCGGCGTGGCGCCCGAGGTAGACGAGCGGCGCCGG
>JAYUAG010000465.1:0-7755 GCA_043741475.1 Thermoflexaceae bacterium
GTGCGCTCCATCTCGTTGAGGTGGGCGAGCTGTTCCAACGTAGTCCATTGATCTTCGCCCTCGGCGTCGACGGGGACGCGGAGCGCGTCTTCCGCACGCAGCGACCGGGCGGCGGCGATCAGCGCGGCGCGTTCTTCGGCCATCTTCGCCTTCAGCTCGGCGACCTGTTCAGACGTTGCCATGGGGAGTCCTCCAGAGACGGTTGCGGACCTTCTTCAGGCCCTGCCAGATACCGTAGGGGAGCGCCCCGAAGAGCGCGATGAGGAACACGACCGTCCCGTAGAGGTTGAAGAACAGGAGGTTGACGATCGTGTCGAACACCTCAGCCCTGCCGCGCCGCGATGTCTTCGCGCATCGTCTTCAGACTGTGACGTTCGAGTTCCAGGATGTGTTTCGCAACCGCCCGATAGGTCCAGCCGCCGGGCGCTGTCTCCTCGTTGAAGCGCTCGTCCGACATGCCGACGAACGAGGCGATGAAGGTCGCCCGTCCACGCAGCCATTCGCCCGTCAGCCGTTCCAGCGGCGGGGCTGTGTCCCGTGCTTCGTAGCGGCCCTCGAACACCTGCCCGGCATGAATGATCTCGTGGTCGATGTCGTTTGTGAGCAGCGCCCAGAGATCTTTTCCTTGCGCGCAAACGTGGGACGAATGCAGGACGACCTCGCCCTCATCCAACGAGAGAAGGTAGTCAATCATCTCCCGCGTCGATTCGAGCAGGTCGCGGACGGTTTCGCGGACGGTAGCAGCCATTCGGGTGTCCTCCGGCGGGTTGCCGCAAGCATACGCGCGTGCGGCCAAGCCGCGAAGGGGCCTATGCGTCGAACACGTGCCGCGTACAATGCGGTTCGCCCGGCAAGCCCGGCCCCAGGAGCAGCGCCATGCCAGACGTATCGACCGGAGTGCGCGACATCTATCTCGAAGCCAACGGACTTCGCCATCATCTCGTGGCGCGGGGCAAGCAGGGCGCGCCCATCGTGATGTTTGTGCACGGCCTTACTCAGCAGGCCCACGTCTTCGATGGGATAGCGGCGCGCCTCGCTTCGCGCTATCACGTCTATGCAATGGACGTGCGTGGGCGTGGCGAAACCGCCTGGGGGCCGCCCGATGGCTACCACCTGACGAACTATGTGGACGACCTTGAGGCGGTGCGCGCCGCCCTCGGAATCGAACAGATGACCCTCGTGGGCACGTCGATGGGTGGCCTGATTGCGATGCAGTATGCGCCCGCCCACGCCGCCCACCTCCGCGGTGTGGTCATGAACGACATCGGACCGGAGATTGCACCCGAAGGCGGCGCCCGCATCATGGGCATGCTCACCTCCGCGCCGACTGGCTTCACCGACCTGAAGCACGTCGTGAAGTACTACCGCGAGGAGAACGCACCGGTGCTCGGCAAGCGCAAAGACGAGGAAGTGCTCGATTACGCGCGCTGGCACGTACGCAAAGACGACACCGGCCTCTATAGCTGGAAGATGGACCCGGCGGTACGCGTGCCGAATGCCACACCCCCTCCACGCCCTCCCTGGGACGCGTTCAAGGCGATATCCCGCCCGGTATTGGTCCTTCGCGGCGCGGTCAGCGACATCCTCAGCAAAGAAACAGCCCGTGCTATGGCGGAAGGGTTGCCGGGCACGGCAGTGGTCGAGATCCCCGGAGTAGGACACGCTCCTTCGCTCGTCGAGCCTGAGGCGGTGAAGGCGCTCGAAGCCTTCCTCGCGACGTGAATCAGGCGAAAATCTCGGCCACGGGCAGCGCGAAGCCATCGACGGCGAAGCCGGCATCGTCGCTGGTAAGGGTGTCGCCAACACGGAGCGTCTTCGGCTCGGCGCCGGACCGGTGCACCGTGACCGTTCGCAGCCGCGGCCGCACCTCCCACACACGCTCGGCGCCAGCGGCGAGATACTCGGCTATTTTGTTGACGAGGTCTTGTTCTGTCTCGCTGTCGGACACGATCTCGACCGCCAGCGTGGGCGCGCCTTCGATGTAACGGCCGGTGAAGGGCCAATCCGCCGGCACCCGGTCGGCGGCGAGGAATGCGGCATCGGGTGCACGCACAATGTCCGGGTTCCGCGACAAGACGTACCCACCTTCGCCCGTCGCCACGCCGAGCGCGAGTGGGACGAAGAACGACTTCAGGCGGTCCGAGACCCGGTCGGAGAAATACCCGTGTTCCGTCTTTGCTGGCGGCATGCAGATAATCCTCCCCCTCACCAGTTCGGTCACCATGCCCGGCGGGTCTGTTGTAAGGAGGAACTCCTCGGCCGTGATCAATCGCTCCGCGACGGCTATAGCCATGGGGCTCAGGGTACCACGTTCGGGTGGTCCTGCGATGCGGGACGGAACCACAACCGGGACGCGGCCCGCCTCATGCGAAGATGTCGGCCACGGGCAGCGCGAAGCCATCGACGGCGAAGCCGGCATCGTCGCTGGTAAGGGTGTCGCCAACACGGAGCGTCTTCGGCTCGGCGCCGGAGCGGTGCACCGTGACCGTTCGCAGCCCCGGCCGCACCTCCCAGACGCGGTCGGCGCCAGCGGCGAGATACTCGGCGACCTTGATGGCGATATCCCGGTCGACGTTCCCAGGTGAGATGACCTCGACGGCAAGGTTAGGCGCGCCCGCTACGTAGCCCGTCGCCGGGAGCTTCCCGCCCGGAAGCCGGTCATAGGAAATGAACCCTACGTCGACACCCCGGACCGTATCCGGGTCCGCTTGCAGCCGGAAGCCCGCTTCTACCAACGCCTCGCCAAGGTCGTTCTCCGAGGAAAACCCGTGGAGGCGCAAGTAGATCCGTCCAACCCACTTTCCGTGACTCGTGCTCGGTGGCGGCATGCAGACAATTCTCCCCCTCACCAGCTCGGTCACCATGCCCGGCGGGTCTTTGGTCAGGAGGAACTCCTCGGCGGTGATCAATCGCTCCGCGACGGCTATAGCCATGGGGCTCAGGGTACCACACGCAGTTGCCGAGGGCCTCCGCCTAACCTTCGTTCCAGACGCGGTCGAGGTCTTCGGGGGAGATGTCGAAGCGCGAAGGGCCGTCCGGCAGAGGCAGCGCCTCATTGACCAGCCAGGCTGGCAGCCGGTCGTCCTCACGGTCGAAACCGGCGCGACGGTTGAATTCGCGCTCGGCATCGATGCCCTGGCGGGCCATCTTGAGGACGGCGGCGTCGTCCCAACTGACGCCAAAGCGGTGGCTCACGAACACCGCCATGTCGCCCGGCAGCGCGTTCGAAAACTGGCAAACGCCCACGGAATCGATCGCCATCATGACGAGCTGCTCGTGGCGGCTGGTCTTGATGAGCGTCTCTGTCGTGGCGCCGCGTGCGGTCACCATGCCCGCCGTGTGGTCGGCCCCCTGGGGGCTGGTGCTGTAGGTGACGCCCATGCCCTTGAGGGTGCGCGGCTCCCAGGCCGGGAGCCCCTGGCCCTTGACCACGGGCACGCGCGAAATACCGAACGTCTTTGCCACGTGGGCCGTGCCGTTGCCGATGATCCGTCCGAGCGGCGTGCCGGCGCGGACCTGTTCGAGCAGGTCCTTCGTCCCCTCCCAATCGCCCCAGGGGATGACGCCCGCCTCCATGGCGACGCCGACGGCGTTGCCGACCTCGATCGTGTCCAGGCCGATGTCGTCGCAGAGGCGGTCGAGTTGGGCGACGGCGTCGGCGGGGCCGATCTCCAGGTTCGAACCAAGCAGGGCGATCGACTCGAATTCCAGCGCGGTGGTGACGTGGTTGCCATCTGCGTCGTTGAAGAGGATGGCGCATTTGATGATGCAGCCGGCCATACAGGGAAGCATTTTGCCGCCGCGCTCCTTGCCAAGCGCTTCAATCGCCTGACCGCTGATGCCGTCCGCGCCTACCCATGTGCCATGCCGGTGGTTGCGCGTGGGCATCGACTGGATGTTCTCGCGGTTCACGAACTTGACGACGCCCGCCGTGCCCGTCTTCGAAAGGTTGTGCGTCCGCGGGTCTTCGAGCACCACTTTGCTGAACTTCACGACTTCGCTTTTGAACTGATCCTTGCGCTCGCCCACGACCACCTTGAGGGCGCCGGTGTCATCGACGACGATCGCCTTCAGGCCCTTCGCGCCCATGACCGCGCCGGGACCGCCGCGCGCCGCGTGGCGGGTGGGCCGGCCCTCCGGGTCGGTCACGGCGACGGTTGCGGACGCGAGCCGCTGTTCGCCCGCTGGGCCGATCGTAGCCGCCGCGCGGGTCAGGAGCGCTTCGCCGACAAGCTCGCGATGAAGTTCGTAGTTCGACTTGCCAGCGAGGTCATCCGCGGACGCCAGACGCACGCCGTGCTGGTCGATATCGAGCCGCTGCCAGCCCGAAGGGCTGGCGCCACTGATCACGACCGCCTGGATGCCCAGGCGCGCGAGGCGGTGGCCAAGCTGGCCGCCGACGTTCGCTTCCTTCGTGCCCCCGGTGAGCGGGCTCTTAAAGACGAAGCTGGTCCGGCCGCTTGTGGTCACAGCCGTGCCGCCGAGCAGGCCCACGGTAATGAACAGTTTGGCCTGAGCAGATAGTGGATGGACGCGGGCGTCCGTCTCTTCAAGCAACATCTGCGCGCCAAGGGCACGGCCCCCGAGGAACTGATAGCGCTGCGGCAGGCGCTCCTCGGAGATGACGCCCGAAGTCATGTCGACGCGGATGATGCGGTCCATAGCGGCTCCAACCGTCGTAGATGACGTTAAGGGAGCATGGTACGCGAGTATTGCGGGAGGGTCGCGAGTCTGGGCGCCATTCACGGTTTTGCGTGACCGGCAGGAGTACCACTCTGCCCCGGCGGCTGAGCCTTCGACCGGCGGATTCCGAACCGCGCGCGTAAGCAAGCGGGTTGCGGCGACCATGCCCGGCGACGGGATCGACCGACTCTCGGCCGCCGTGTGACACAACCCGCTCCGTGACCGTCGCGGTTCGGACTGGCTCGACGGCCGCCCGGGTTCCATGCGAAACCGTGAACCGCCACTCGCGACTTACCCTGCGCGGCGGAGGAGATCGACGTCGTGCCGTTGCTGTGACGGCAGATAGAGCGGCCGGGGCGTTTTCTTCGGATCTTCCAGCGCCCATGCGGGGAAGAGCGCCTCGAACGCCTCGATCACCCTGGGGTCAAACTGCGAACCGCCGCAGCGGAGGATCTCCGCGAAGGCGGCCTCGGCCGACTGACCCGTGCGATACACTCGATCGGAGATGATGGCGTCGTAGGTATCGCAGACGGCGAAGATGCGCGAGCCGAGCGGGATGTTCTCGCCTTTCAACTTTCGCGGATAGCCCTCGCCGTCCCAGCGTTCGTGGTGGGCGAGGACGATCATGGCCGTGGGACGCAGATAAGGGACCTGCGCCAGGATCTTGTAGCCCATGGCCGAGTGCTTGCGCATGAAGACCCACTCTTCTTCGGTTAGCTTGCCTGGCTTGAGGAGGATGCCATCCGGTACGCCTATCTTGCCGACATCGTGCATGAGCGCGCCGCGGTAGATTGTCGCCAGCTCTTCTTCGTCCTTCATCCCGAGCATGCGCGCCACTTCGATCGAGTGTCCCGCCACGCGCACGCTGTGGCCCCGCGTCTCCTGGTCGCGCACGTCGAGCGCCGTCACAAGCCCTTCGAGCGTGCCCGTATACGCCTGCTGCACCTCTTCAGACATTGAGCGGATCTCGGTGTAGGCGCCCTGCAACTGCTGGTTGGACTTCTCCAGGCGGAGGACGTGCTCGCGCGTCTGGTCGACGACTTGCTTGATGGAGTAGCGGCTGATGACGAGCGGGATCGAGAGCGTCGCCAACGCAAGCAGGCCGTACTGGTGGTAGGCGGCCGCCAAACCTCCGCCGACGGCGCCGAGGGCGACATAGTGTGGCGACAACCAGAGAAAGTCGGACCGGTAGACCTCGCGAAAGGGCCTCCCAGACGTGAGCGAGAGGACGATGCCCACGGCGGCGGCGCCCATCTGGAAGATCGTGATGCCGGCGAGCGCCCCGGCGACGATCTGCAACCAGGGGCTGATGGAGAGAAGTCGTTCGGCGGGCCAATACATGACGGCGGCCGTCAGGAAGGCCGCGGTCGTGTGCTGGCCGAAGTTGAATAACAGCTTCTTCAGGTCGGCACGGGAGTGGAAGACCCACCCGGCGAGCGTAATCGTGGCGGCCGTCAGCACGGCGCCGGGGAGCCCGAAGGCGAGCGCCGCAACGACGACGCCGACGGTGCTGACCGAGACTCGCCCTTCGTGGTGCAAACGGACGGAAAGGGCCTCCGCCGTTGCGCTGAGGACGACCACCATGATCATCGCGACGGGCTGCGTGATAGGCCGCAAATAGAAGGCAGACGTGAACGCGAACGCGCCCGACGCGAACACCAGCGCGATGTACAGATCAAGGGTGCGGAAGCGGCCGATCGTTGGCTGCATAGTCAACTGAAATATCGGCCACGGGCGATGCGGACGCAGGTCGGAGTGTCCGCTCAAGGCGCCACTTCGCGTCCGCCACGGTGGACGAATGGTGGAAATCGGGTGGACGCCGTATCCATCGCTGAGGGTAGACTGGGCGCATGGCTGGACCACTCGAAGGCATCCGCATTCTCGACTTCACGCGCTACCAGCAGGGACCTTACGCCACGGTCATGCTCGGTGACATGGGCGCGGAGGTGATCAAGGTCGAAGAGCCCGGGTCGGGAGATTACGGCCGTCGGATGTGGCGCGAAGCAGACGGCTACAGCGGCTTCTGGGAAGCGCTCAACCGGGGCAAGAAGTCCATCTGTCTCGACCTGCGAAAGCCCGATGGCGTGGCCGCAGCGCTGGACCTGGGGGCCACCTGCGACGTCGTGACGGAGAACTTCCGCGCGGGCGTGATGGAGAGCTGGGGCCTCGGCTACGAGGCCTTTCGCGCCCGCAATCCGCGCATCATCTACGGCCAGGCGACGGGCTGGGGGACGAAGGGGCCGCTCGCGCGCAAACCGTCGTTCGACCAGATCTCGCAGGCCTACAGCGGCTGGGCGCAGCACGCGGGCGGAGGCAAGGACGGCCGGCCCGAGATCCCGATCCCCGGTGTGGCCGACCAGACGGGCGGGATGAACTTCGCCTTCGGCATCGTCGCGGCGCTCTACGCGCGGGAGCGCACGGGCCTCGGTCAGAAGGTGGAGGTTTCGCTACTGGGGACGCAGATCGCACTCCAGTCACCCGAGCTCCAGCACACCCTCCACTTCGGCAACGAGCGCGCGCGCGACTTTCGCGCAGCGCCGACCGTGGGTCATTACGAGTGCGCCGACGGCCGCTGGGTAATGGTGGTGGGCATCGACCAAAAGTTCTGGCCGCGGCTGCTGCAGGCGCTGGAACTCACGGAAATCGAGAACGACCCGCGCTTCGCGCGCGGGTTCTATCGGTATGCTAACCGCGAAGAGCTGACGCCGCTGATCGAAGCCGCCTTCCGTCGCCGCCCGGCGGCGGAGATCCTCGAACGGCTGCGGGCGGCGGACCACCCGGCAGCGATCGTGCAGGGTTACGAGGAGATCGTCCACGACGAGCAGGCGCTGGCCAACGACTATTTCGTGGAGCAGGAACACCCGGTGTTCGGGAAGCAGCGCGTCGTTGGCCTCCATGTCCAACTGAGCGAAACACCCGGCGAGGTGGGCGAGCCGCCCCACGAACTCGGCGCCGACACGGTCGACGTGTTGCGCGCGGCGGGTTTCAGCGAGGAACGGATCGCCACACTGCGAGCAAACGGCAGGATCGTGGACGCATAGGGCGGTCTCCCTTCAGACGAGCGCCGCGGTC
>JAYUAG010000466.1:0-3301 GCA_043741475.1 Thermoflexaceae bacterium
CCGACAAATGTGCAGTTGAGCGGCCAGGTCGACGCGATGGTCGCGGCAACCGTGGAGCGTTTCGGCCGCCTCGACTTCGTCATCAACAACGCCGGCATCGGCGATGCGCGTGGCTCCGGCGCCCGCATCTGGGAGCTCGAAGACGATGACTGGCGCGACACGATCAGCGTCAACCTGGATAGCGCCTTCTACGGTTGCCGCGCGGCCGTCCGCCACTTCCGCGAGGCCGGGCATCCGGGCGTCATCGTCAACGTCGCCAGCGGCATGGGCATGCGCGCGGCGCCGACCGCGCTGGGCTACTCCAGCGCCAAGGGCGGCGTCATCTCCTTGACCCGCAGCCTCGCCGCCCAGGTGGCGGGTGACGAAATCCGCGTGAACTGCATCGTGCCCGGTTTCGTCCTCCAGTCGCCGCCCCAGGACGAAGAGGCCGTCGCGCGCGTCGCTGCCCGCGGCCGGTTGAACACCGCCCGGCGCTTCGGCGAGGCGTGGGAGCTCGGCCCGCTCGCCGTCTTCCTCTGTTCCCCGCTTTCGAGCTACATCACCGGCGAAGTCTTCGTCATCGATGGCGGCGGACTTGCCGGTGGCCTCGCGCCGATCGACCACGACGTCACGGCGGTGGCGTCATGAACGACTGGAATCGCCAGCCGGGCTTCGACCTCACGGGCAAGAAGGCGCTCGTCGTCGGCACAGGCAACCCTGCAGGCCGGGCCATCGCCCTCGCCTTCGCCGAAGCCGGCGCCGATGTCGCCGTCGCCTCAGCGACGCTCGACGGCGACGAAATCATGGAAGCAAAGCGCATCAGCAAGGAGGTCGCAAAGCTCGGCCGCGCGAGCTTCTCCCAGGGCTGGGACGTGACCCTCCCCGGCAACATCCAGGTCAGCCTCAAGCAGGTCATCAAAGAGTTCGGGCACCCGTCGATCCTGGTCTTCAACGCCGATGCCGCGCTCGCGAAACCGATTACGAAGGTCACCGACGCCGAGTACGGGCACGCCGCGAACGTCAACACGGGCGGCGCCTTCTATGCCTCGCGCTCCTTCGTGCGCGAACTGCCGGAAGGAGAGCACGGGCGCATCATCTTCATCTCCTCGATCTTCGGCGAACGCGGCATAGGCGGTCTGACCGCGTATGGCGCCTCGAAGGGCGGCCTCCACGGCCTGATGGCGAACCTCTGCCAGGAACTCGGCCCGCGTGGCGTCACCGTGAACTGCATCGAGACCGGCTGGATGGACTGGACCACCGGCCGCGGCCCGGCGGACATCGGCCAGAACCGCCTCCTCCGCTTCATCCCGATGAAGCGTTTTGGCGCCGCGGCTGACCTTGCCGGCCTCGCCGTGCTCCTGGCGGGCGATTCCGCGGGGTACCTCAACGGCCAGGTCTTCCACGTCGACGGCGGCGTCTCCGGGCACCTGTAGCACCGATGGCCGTCGCGAAGCCGCTCGCCGTTCGCATCCTCGAGCAGCGGCGCATTCCGCATGAGGTCGTCAGCTTCGACGCCGCTGTCCGGGACGCGGTCGAGGTGGCACGCGCCACGGGCCACCCGGCCGCGTCGGTTTACAAGACACTGGTTGTGGAGGAGGACCCGCCCCGCGGAAAGCCGCACCTCGTGATGGCGCCATCCGATTCCGAACTCAACCTGAAGGCGCTTGCCGCGTCGCTGGGCCTGAAGAAGCTGCGCATGGCGAGCCATCGCGACGCCGAGCGCTATACCGGCCTCCAGGTCGGCGGGATCAGCGCCCTCGCGCTGATCGGCAAGGGCTTTTCGTGTCACATCGACGCCCGCTGCGAGACGCTCGAACACATCCTCGTGAGCGCCGGCCAGCGCGGGATGGACGTGCGCCTCGCGGTCGCGGATTTGATCGCTCTCACCGGCGGCACACTGTTCGAACAGCCATCCGAACCGCGCGCGTGAGCGAGCGGGTTGCATCCACCAACCCGGGCCGCCGGCCAATCGCCAGTCGCCAACCGCCAACCGCCAATCGCCAATCGCAAACGGCCAACGCCACGGGCCAACGGGCCGATCGCCAACGGCCAACGGCCCGTACAATCGACGCCATGAACATCCGCAGCCGCCTGATCATCGATGAACTCGCCCGCCACCGCGTCCAGTTCGAACACCTCTGCCGCTCGCTCGACGCCGACGAAGTGCGGGCGACAATCCCCGGCTCACATTGGACGGTGAAGGACTACATCGCCCATCTTGCGACGATCGACGGTCTGATCGCGGCGAGCTTCGGGCCAATGGTGGGCGTCAACGCCCCGGCCGCAGACCCTCTCGTCGAAGCGCCCTTCGACATCGACGATTGGAACGAGGCGGCTGTCCGCGCCCGGGCCGGACGCGATATCGACGACCTGCTGGGGGAGGGCGCGCGGCACCGCGCGAACATGGTCGCCGCCATCGGCCGGATGGCTGACGTCGACCTCGACCGCGTGATCCCCTACGGCGGCGACCGCAAGACGCTCGGCCTCGCACCCACGCCCGTGCGTTTCGGCGGCCTCCTCTGGGCGATCGCGATCCACGACCCGACGCACACCCAGGACATCGTCCGCGCCCTGCCACATCTCGCAGAGCGCCCGTGGGTGAGTGAGTGGCTTGCGAGCACGACCGATGCACCCGTCCCGGCGGGGGTGAAGGAGCAGCGCGTGTAGCCGGGCGCGGTTCGTCCGGTGCTGGTAACCTGTGGGACACTTCCCCCTCAGGAGCCCTTCTTGGCCAAGCAGTACCCCAGCCCTCCCGCCCTCACGCTCGACCCGAAGAAGTCGTACTCAGCGACGATCGAGACGACCGCCGGGACGATGGAGGTCGATTTCTTCGCCGGCGACGCGCCGAACACGGTCAACAACTTCGTCTTCCTCGCCCGCGAAGGATTTTACGACGGCGTGATCTTCCATCGTGTGATCCCCGGATTCATGATCCAGGGTGGCGACCCGACGGGCACGGGCACGGGCGGCCCCGGCTATAAGTTCAAGGACGAACCCGTGAAGCGGAAATACACGCGCGGCACGCTCGCGATGGCCAACTCTGGCCCGAACACGAACGGCAGCCAGTTCTTCGTCATGCACAAGGACTACGGCCTTCCCCCGAATTACACGATCTTCGGGACGCTAACGAAGGGTGAATCCACCCTCGATGCCATCGCTGGCGCGAAGAAGGGCGCGAATGACCGTCCGGCGGAGCCGACGAAGATCACGGGCGTGACGATTACCGAGAGCTGAGCGGCTCGGGTCTGGATCCGAGGAAAATGGTTTCGAGGCCAAGCGCCGCGGCCGCCGTCGCCAACTGGCGATCTGCAGTGGCGAATCG
>JAYUAG010000467.1:0-7730 GCA_043741475.1 Thermoflexaceae bacterium
CCTGGGCTGATCAAGATGCTCGCCGAGGCGGCCGGCCCGGAAGTCTGGTTGCGGCTCATGTACGCCTACCCCAGCCGCGTGTCACAGGAAATGATCGAGACCATGGCGCGCGTCCCGAACGTCGTGCATTACCTCGACGTACCGCTGCAGCACGGCTCGGAATCCGTCTTGCGCCGTATGAAGCGCCCCCACAACGTGGCGAAGGTGTACGACTTCGTCGAACGTCTGCGAGCGGCGATGCCCGATATCGTCCTGAGAACCTCGTTCATTGCCGGTTTTCCCGGCGAGACGGAATCCGAGTTCCGCGAGTTGCTCGCCTTCGCGCGCGAGATTCAGTTCGACCATGCCGGCTGTTTCACCTATTCGAAGCAACAATGGACGCCCGCGTTCGACCTCGAAGAACAGGTCCCCGACGACATGAAGACTGACCGGCGCGACCGCTTCATGCGCCAACAGGCGAAGATCAGCTCCCGGCGGGCGAAGCGCTTCATCGGCCGCGAGTTGGATTTGCTCGTCGAAGGCCAGGGCGAGGACGAAGACGGCGCGCCTGTCGTGGCGGGACGAACGTATCGGGAGGCGCCCGAGGTCGATGGCATGGTGTTCGCCCGTGGCCGCGCGGCGCCAGGTAGCCGGATCACGGTCCGAATCGAGAGCGCCAGCGAGTACGACCTCTACGGCCGCATCCTTGACGAGCGCGGCGCACCGATCATTCCGAACCGCGCGCGTTAGCAAGCGGGCTGCATCCACCATGTCAGGCTTCAGTGACGGCCCGACCCGTGTCGCGACCCGCTTCGTGACGCTCACAGTTCACGTGCTGGACCGTCCAGGCGTCCCGCCGATCATTCCGAACCGCGCGCGTTAGCAAGCGGGTTGCATCCACCATGTCAGGCTTCAGCGACGGCCTGGCACCCGTGTCACGACCCGCTTCACTGACGCTCACGGTTCACGTCCTGGACCGTCCAGGCGTCCCGCCCGATCATTCCGAACCGCGCGCGGCGAGCGGGTTGCATCCACCATCTCAGGCTTCAGGCACCGGTGACGCACGCCGACCGGTCACCTTGACCGTCCCGGAGCGCCTCACCGCCCGGTCGCCGCCCTGATAGCGCCAATCTGAGCGCAGTGTGCGGCGAAATGATCGACGCCATTCGTCAGCAGGGTGGCCACGGTCTTTGGCCCGTCCGTGATGTGCTCGCCGTGCCGTTCCCAGGCGCCCCGTTCGCAGTGGGAGAGGATCTCGCCGTTGCTAAAGACGACCTGTTCGAACAGGGCGAGCGCCGCTTCGGGCGAGCGCCAGAGGTACTGCAGACGCCGCTGCCAACGGCTCTCGTCGAAGGGCACAAAAGCGGGCACAGCCTCGTCGGCGACCGCCATGCGCAGACGCACGGCGCGCACCAGCTCCGCGTCGCCGAGGTGGTGGAGAATGTCGCGCACCGACCACTCTTCGGCTCCGCGCGCCGCCACGCCGGCGGCGTCCAGCCCGGCAATCGCTTCGCGGACAAGCGTGGGCCCATGCACATACGCGGCGAAGAGGTCGCGATGTTCCTGGGGCACTGCCATTGCGGGATTGTTGCGCGGACGGCCCGAACGGAGAAGGGCGTCTGCATGCCGCCCAAGGCCCTCTGGCACTCCGTCTGGTACACTGCTAAGCCATGGCAACGACTCAGCGCGACTTCTACGAGGTGCTTGGCGTGCCGCGGATGGCCACCGCGGACGAGATGAAGAAGGCCTATCGCAAGCTCGCGATGCAGTACCACCCGGACCGAAACAAGGCCGACGATGCCGCAGACCAGTTCAAAGAGGTCAGCCGCGCCTACGAAGTGCTCTCCAGCGACGACACCCGCGCGCGGTACGACCGCTTCGGCCACGCGGGCGTGGAGCAAGGGGGAACCGCGGCCGGTGGCTTCGAAGGTTTCGGCCACTTCGACGGCTTCGGCGACATCTTCGATGCTTTTTTTGGAGGCGCGGCGCGTGGCGGCGGCGGCAGGCGGCGGCGTGGCCCCGCTCGTGGCGCAGACCTTCGTTACAACCTCCGCCTGAGCTTCGAAGAGGCGGTCTTCGGCGCGGAGAAGGAGATCGAGTTTCCTCGGCCCGAGCGCTGCGAGCGTTGCACGGGGCGCGGGACGGAACCGGGAACCGACCTCATCGTCTGCCCCGATTGCTCGGGCGCGGGCGAGATCCGGCGGGCGCAGCAGAGCGTCTTCGGCCAGTTCGTGAACGTCACCGCCTGCGCACGCTGCCAGGGCGAGGGACGGATCGTGCAATCGCCCTGCACGCAGTGTCGCGGCCTCGGCAGGGAGAAAAAGCCGCGCAAGATCTCGGTGAAAATCCCGGCGGGCGTCGACGACGGCGCCCAGATCAGACTCTCCGGCGAAGGCGAAGCCGGCCCTCGCGGCGGCGAGTACGGCAACCTCTACGTGGTGCTGGGCGTCGCCGCGCACCAGCGCTTCGAACGGGTCGAAGACCACATTCTCCTCGAACTGCCCGTGAACATCGCCCAGGCCGCGCTCGGCTCGCGCGTGACGATCCCCACGCTTGATGGCGACTGGGAGCTGGAGGTGCCGGAAGGCACGCAATCCGGCGACGAATTCGTCCTTCGCGGCAAGGGTGTCCCCCACCTCCGCGGCGCCGGGCGCGGCGACATGCTGATCCGCGCCACGGTCGTCGTCCCGGAGGGGCTCAACGAGAACCAGCGGCGGCTGCTCGAACAGCTCGCGGAGACGATGGGCACGCCCGTCCTCCCGAAGAAGGACAAGGGCTTCTTCGAGCGCCTGCGGGACGCGGTCGCGGGCTAGCGGCCGGTGAAGTGCGGTTCGCGCCGTTCGCCGAACGAGCGCGCGCCTTCCTTGCGGTCTTCGGACATCGCGGTCGTGCTCAGGGCGATGCCGCTGAACTCGAGCGCGCTTTCGAAGTCCATGTTCTGGGTGCGGTAGGCGAGCATCTTTCCCAGCTTCTGGCCGAGCGGAGGCCCAGCCTCGACCGCGAGCGCGAGTTCCATCGTCTTCGCTTCCAGTTCGTCCGGGGCGACCAGGTAGTTCGTGAGTCCAGCGGCGTGCGCTTCCTCGGCGGACATGAAGCGGCCGGTGGTCATCATCTCCATCGCCTTTCGCCAGCCAATGATGCGAGGAAGGCTCCAGAAACCACCGAGGTCCGCGAAGAGTCCGCGCTTCACGTAGGCGACCTGGAAGCGCGCCGCGGTCGACGCCACGGCCATGTCGCAGTGCGCGACCATGTCGAACCCGGCCCCGACGCAAACGCCGTTGACCGAAGCGATCACGGGCACGTCGAGCCGCCGCAGCGCCAGGTACGTTTCGGACTCGTTGCGGAAGAAGAGGCGCGCGCCCTCCAGGTCCGTGGGCGATTCCGCGGACGGGTAGAGGAGTCCATCTGGCCGCGCGCCGCCGCTGAAGTCGGCGCCGGCACAGAAGCCGCGGCCAGCGCCGGTTATGACGACGCACCGTACGGAGCGGTCCGTGCGCGCCTTCTGGAAGGCATCGCGGAGGTCGTCGAAGAGCGTCATGCTGATGGCATTGAGCTTCTCCGGGCGATTGAGCGTGAGCCAGAGTATCCCGCCGGTCTCGCCGCGGCGCTCCGTGAGCAGGGTCTCGTAGGTCATCGTCTGCCTCCAGGTATTGATGAGCCGCAGGATACGCATGTCGGCCGCGGGCCGCTCGCGCTCGTCGCCAAGACGCCATCCGTAGCGCGCGCGTCAGCAAGCGCCGTCATGGTCCGGATACACCCCGGCCGCCGACTGGGAGGTCCCGCGATCAACCCTGCGTCTGTAGCGCGCGCGTCAGCAAGCGCTGGGATGGCCTCGCCGAACGCGGCCCGGAGCGCTGAGACGATCGCTATCTTTTCGCTTGACGTAAAAGCGTTGACGAACATCGGCCGAAACGGTAGCGTGGAACGCAAGAAAGGAGGTGATGCGCATGGATCACTCAAGTCGTAGTCACGACCCATCTCAGGCGCTGGAGGTGGCCTCCTCTTAGGCGCCCGGCCCTGAGATGGGTCTGGCTGCGATCTTAACCACTGGGGCCGGGGATACTTACCCGGCCCCTTCTTCTTGTCCCGAGAATTCTCAGCATGCCCTTCGACCTCGTCCGTTTCGCCGCTGCACTCACCCAGGATGCGATTGGCGCGCGGGTGGTCTACCGCGAGTCAGTCGACAGCACGATGGTGCTGGCTCGCGAAGAAGCCGCGAACGGCGCAACGCACGGCACGCTTGTCCTTGCAGAAGAACAGACAGCTGGCCGTGGCCGTCGCGGCCGCGGCTTTCGCAGTCCGGCGGGCGAAAACCTCTACTTCACCCTTATCCTCCGTCTCCAACCCTCGCAGCATCGCCGGCTGCCCGTCGCCGTGCCGGTTGCAGTGTGCGAGGCGGTGCGAACCTGTGGTGTGGACGCCGGGATTAAGTGGCCGAACGACATCTGGGCCGCGGGCCGCAAGCTCTGCGGGATGCTCATCGACGCCGAGACTCTAGGCGACGGGTTCATCGCCTACCCCGGCATCGGCGTCAACGTGAACGGCGACCCGACCGTCTTCCCCGAGCTTCGCGATATCGCCACCAGCATCCGCCGCGAAAGTGGCCGTCCGGTCGACCGCGAAGCGCTATTGGCCGCCATTTGCAACAACCTTCAAGAGCTCCTCGCCGGGGGCCCAGAGTCCTGCACTGCCCGCTACCGCGCCCTGAGTCTCGTCCTCGGGCGCGCCGTCACGGTCTCAGCTGCTGCGGGGGAGACGTTCGACGGGGTCGCCGACGAGATCTCGGACGATGGCTCGCTCGTCGTGCTGCGAGCCGACGGGCGCCGCGAGACGGTGAACGCGGCCGAGGTCTCGCTTCGTCCCCGTTGATCGGGTGCCGGCCTCAGGGTTGTGGCGCGGGCTTTTCCGGGCGCACCTGCAAGCGAAAACCGTCCGCGCCGGTGACCCGGACCTTCTCACCGATGGCGGCCGTTCCCGATTCGAGCTGAGCCTGCCAGCGTTCGCCGCGGATGAGGATCGTGCCTTCCGGCGCCAGCGGCGAGCGCACGACGCCTGTCTTGCCGATGAACCGCCGGCCGTCTTCTGCGCGATGGCCACGTCGCGCCGTGAACGCGATCGCGATCACTCCGACGGCGATCAGCGCGAAGACGAGTCCGAGCGTGATGAGGAGCGCGAGCGGCGGGCGCAGGTCGGCCGGGGTACCGCGAAACGCGATGATCCCGCCGAGGACGATCGCGATCGCGCCGCCAACGCCGAGGAACCCGTGTGGTACGAACAGTTCCGTCCCGATCAGGCCCAACCCTATGACGATCAGGGCGATGCCCACCAGGTCCACGGGCAGCACGCCGAAACCCAGGAACGCGAGGGCGATGCAGATCACTCCTGTGATGCCCGGGATGCTGATGCCCGGTGCGCTCATCTCGATGAGGATGCCGATAAAGCCCACGGTGAGAAGCAGCGACGCGATCGTCGGGTCCGAGAGGATGCCGAGGAAGCGCTCCCAGATCGTCATCCCGGTGTTCACGCGGGGCGCCGCATCGAGGCCGGTGAGCGTGAGTTGCGTGCCGTCGCCGAGGGTGACCGTGCGGCCTGTCGCCTGGCGGAGGAGGTCGTCGACGTTCGCCGCTTCGAAATCGACAACGTGCAGTTCGACGGCGCGCGACTGCGAGACGGCGACCGCGTCGCGCACAGCCGATTCAGCCCAGTCGGCGTTGCGTCCGCGGAGCTCGGCGATGCCGCGAATGAAGGCGACGGCGTCGTTCTCCACCTTTCGACCGAGCGTGCCCTTGATGTCGCTGCCGTCCGAGTTGATCGCCGAAGCGGCGCCGATCGACGTGTTCGGCGCCATAGCGGCGATGTGCCCGGCGAGGGTGATGAACGTCCCCGCGCTCGCGGCGCGGCCCCCCGCCGGCGAGACGTACACGGCCACCGGGACCTTCGCGCGCTCGATCCGCTGCACGATCTCGCGCATGGAGCTGCTGAAGCCGCCGGGCGTGTCGAGCTCGATGATCGCCAGCCGCGCGTGATCGCGCTCGGCGCCCTCAAGGGCACGATCGATGTAGAGCTTCATGATCGGGTTGATCTCGCCATCGGCCTTGATCACGTGGACGGAGCCCTCGTGGTCGCTGCCGCCGCAGGAAGCGACGACCGTCGCCGCGACGAGAATCGTGAGAAGGGTGACCAGGGAAAGAGCCCTGCTGCGCATGGCCGAACCAGTATACCGCGAGATGGGAGGACTCTGGTGAGGCAGCTACGCAGGGATGGGGGTCATCGCTTCGAGCACCGCGGCGGCCAGCTCTCTCACGACCGTCCAGTCGGAGTCGGACCGCAAGGCGGGATGGTCGATGCGGTGCGCAGCCTCGCGGAGTTCGATTGCACCGATGCCGGGGCCTTTCGCGCCGCCTTGCGCGCCAACCTGACCATCTCCGTCGACGACTTCGCGCTCTTCGATGCAGCCTTCGATGCGTTCTGGCTCGACAAACTCCCGGCGCGGCGCAGCTCTGTCTCGACCCCGGCGACGACCATTCAGAACCGGCCGGAAGGCCCCCCCGTCTACTTTCAGGCCCCGCTCGCCATTGAAGGCGTCTCCGCCGAAGGCGAAGCGCGGCTGCCCGGCGGCTCGCGAACGGCAGGCGAGGCCGACATCCTCACGAAGAAAGACTTTCGCGACTACACGGCCGCCGACTTGCCGCCCGCCCGGCGCCTTGTGCGGCAGCTCCGGCCCGCGCTCGCCACCGCGCGCAGCCGCCGCAGCCAGCCCGCGCCCGCGGGCAGTATCGATCTTCGCCGCACGGTTGCCCTGGCTCGCCGCCGCGGTGAGGTTGTGGAGCTGGCGCGGAAGCGGCCGAAGTTACGGCGCCTCCGCATTGTGGTGCTTTGCGATGTGAGCGGTTCCATGGATGTCTACGCGAACCAGCTGCTCCAGTTCTTCGCGGCGCTACAGGGCGAATCGGGCGGTGTCCACACCTTCGTTTTCAGCACACGCCTGCGCGATGTCACCGCGGTGCTCCGCCGCAAGCGGTTCGATGAGGTTCTCGGTGGTCTCTCGGCGTCGGTGGAGGCGTGGAGCGGCGGCACGACCATCGGCGCCTGCCTTGCCGAGTTCAATCGTCGCCACGCGAAAGCCCTCGTCGGGCCGCGCACCGTGGTCATCGTCGCCAGCGACGGCTGGGAGCGTGGAGACCCGACAGCACTCGGCAGCGAGATGCGCCTCATTCGGCGGCGAGCCCAACGGGTCATCTGGCTCAACCCACTGAAAGCGCGGGAAGGTTACGAGCCGCTCGCCGCCGGCATGGCCGCCGCCCTCCCACACGTGGACCACTTCCTCGCGGCGAACAGCCTCGCCGCCCTTGAACGGCTGAAGCAGGTGCTGGCGGCCCGCTGAGATTTGCGCATCGCGGCGCGACGCTGCTATCGTCCGCCGCGCGGCCCCTCAGCCGCGAAATCTGGAACCGGAGAGTCACCCCATGCCCTCGTACGTCACGCTTGACCTCGCCGTCGATCCTCCCCACATGGACGAGTTCCTCGCGTTCATGAAGGCCGTTCTGCCCGAAACCCGCGTATACGCGGGTTTCCGCTCCATCGATGTCCTCATCGACCAGGACAAGCCCGGCCACGTGCACTTCTTCGAAGCGTGGGATTCGCGGGCGCACCATGAGAAGTACCTTGCGTGGCGAAACGAAACAGGGACGCTGGCGAAACTGGGCGAATACCTCACCGCGCCACCCGCCTTCGCCTACTTCGACCGCGCA
>JAYUAG010000468.1:0-3298 GCA_043741475.1 Thermoflexaceae bacterium
ATCCGCTTCAAGAACGTCATCTTCGAGTACTCCCTCGCGAACGCGATGGCCGATGGCTTCGTGAAGGAACCGGCGGTCGTCACGCGCAAGGACTTCAGCCCCCCCGGGACGGCGTCTGGCGAGATCGACCGTGCCGCAGTTGAGCTGATCAAGCTGGAGGACGGCATTCGCCTGCACGAACAGACGAAGGTCACCCTGGAGACCTACGCTCGCGAAAACGGCGAACCGATCGTCAAGCCGTTCGTGCTCGTCATCGCCCGCGACACCTCCCACGCGCGTCAGCTCCGGGACCAGATCGAGGGCGACGACTTCTTCGCTGGTCGCTATGCCGGAAAGGTGATCCAGGTCGATTCGAGCGGTGGCGGCCCCGAGAAGGACGAGACGATCGATCGGCTCCTGAAGGTGGAGAGCACGGAGGAGCCCACGGAGATCGTCATCCACGTCAACATGCTCAAGGAGGGCTGGGATGTCACGAACCTCTACACGATCATCCCGCTTCGGGCCGCCAACGCGCGCACGCTGATCGAGCAGTCCATCGGGCGCGGGTTGCGGCTTCCCTACGGCAAACGCACCGGGGTCGCCGCGGTCGACCGCCTGAACATCGTCGCCCACGACCGCTTCCAGGAGTTGGTCGACGAGGCGAACGCGCCCGGCTCGGTGATCCGGTTGCAGACGACGGTCCTTGACCCGGCCGAGCTACAAAGACCCCTGAAGACCGTCGTCTCGCAGTCGAACCTCGCGTTGGCTCTGGGCTTCCGGCCCGCGAGTCTCTCCGTCACCACTGAGGTCGCTGGCGACGGGACCCCGCCTGCATTCGCGCGCCCCGAGGAGCAGGCGGTCGCGCAAATCGCCTGCGCTGCCATCCAGCGCCTGGCCTCGAACACACGGCTCGTTCCGCGCGTCGACTACCTGACGGGTCCGGACGTGCAGGAGCGGCTGTTGCGCGAAGTATCCGAACGCTACCGGCCCGAACAGCCAGGGCTCGCGGGCTTTGTCGAGCCGCCGGACATCGCCGCCGTGGTCGCCGCAACGACGGCCCTCTTCGTCAAGAACACGATCGACATCCCCAGGATAACGGTGGCGCCACGCGGCGAAATCGCCTCCGGGTTCAGTCCGTTCGAACTCGCCCTCGCCGGTCTCCGCTTTCAGCCGCTGTCCGAGGAGCTTTGGCTCCAGTACCTGCGGACGAACGAGACGGAAACGCTCAGCGCGGCCGTAACCGTTCACACCGAGCGTCGGCCGGAGGACTACGTTGTGAGCGGTCTGATCGACTTTGACGATGTCGCCTACGACAGTCACGCCGATCTCCTCTATGACCTTGCGGGCCAGGCCGTGCGCCACTTTCGCAGCTATCTCTCCGACGACGACACCGAGCGCGTCTTACGGAGTTTTCGGCGAGAGATCGCCGACTTCATCCACGCGCAGATGCAGTCGCACTACTGGGAGACGGGTTCCGGCTTCGATGTCGTCGTGCGCCAGCGGTCCACTTCGCTCAGGGACTCCGCCTATACCCGTGACGAGCCGACCCTGGACTTCCGCCACGCGCCCGCGGACAAGAGCCACATGGCACGCTACCTGTTCGGCGGTTTCGAGCGCTGCCTCTACCCGGTGGAGAAGTTTCAGTCAGATCCGGAGCGCCTGCTCGCGGTCATCCTTGAACGAGAGTCGCAGAAGTGGTTCAAGCCCGCCAAAGGTCAGTTTCAGCTCTTCTACCGCTCGGGCTCGGAACACCTGGAGTACCAGCCCGACTTCGTCGCCGAAACGACGGACGCGATCCTCATGCTGGAGCCGAAGATGCGGTCTCAGATGGAGGCCCTGGACGTGGTCGCGAAACGCGACGCGGCGATCCTCTGGTGCCAGCGCGCGACCGATCACGCGGCGACCTGCGGTGGCAAGCCCTGGTCCTACGTGCTCATCCCCCACGACGCCATCGCCGAGAACCAGAGCCTCACCGGCCTCGCCGCGCACTTCACGGTGGCGGGCCAATAGGGATGTGGCGTCAGACCGGATCGACACTACGACAAGATCGTGACCACCAAGACGGAGCTTGCGAACTCGCCCCCGCGCAGTAACTCCATCGCGGAAAGCACAACAACGCGGGTTTGTCGGTGCGGAGTCTATTCAGCCGCCGAACCGTGCGACCTGCTGGACGTGCGCCTGACCCCCGTTGGTTTCGCCGTACTACAGGTGGAGCACATCTTCCTTCATCGCCCAGAACGCGGCCAGGACCTCCTGCTGTTCACGTTCACCGACGCCGTTGCGCCTGAGCACCGCCATCACGTCATCGGTTGCCGCGACGAACTCTTGCTCGCTGAGGTTCATTCCCCGGTGAACCGCGCGCAGGCCACGGCCGTCATAAACCTCCGGGCCACCGGTCGCGGCCGCAAAGAAGCGGAAGGAGATGTCCTTTAGCTTCGCAGCATCGAATGGCTCAAACCTCATGCGGATCGAATCGTTACTCAGGTGCGCGTCCACGACTTCGCCGATGGCGCCCCGAAGCCCTTCCGCGCCTCCCAGGCGCTCGTACAGAGTCTTCGTTTCGGGTGGTGCTGTAACTTCTGCCACTTGTTGTTCCTTCCCGGAGGGCTTCAGACCCCTCGTTACCTTCTACCCACTTGCTGAGCGCTGCAACCTTTCCCTTTCGGTGCGGACTCCAGCCGGACGTGGCGAGAAGCCCTCCCTCCAGCGTCAGGGGCGGCAATGGACAGGCGATGCTGGACGTTGCACGGCCGATCGAACCGCGGCGGCAACTCGCTGCCTCCAGACGACGAACACGTAGTGTTGATGGAGCGGCAGCCGGGAACGGCAGGCCGTAGAATCGCGGCCATGCCGAGTGAACGCATCCAGCGGCGCATCGACGCCCTCCTCGATGAGGCGGACGCTGCAGTCACCGCATCGAACTGGACGGAGGTCGCGGAAAAGGCGCGCGCCGTCCTCGCCATCGACCCTGAGAACGCCGACGCAACCGCGTTCCTCAGGATGGCAGAGGCGAACGGCGTTGCCCCTGCCGGCGCCACGAGGACGGAGCCCAGCGCTTCCCGGGCTGCGACCCCACAGGTTCAGCCCCTGCCCGCCGCCTTTGGCAACGGGCGCTACCGTGTTTCACGGCTACTGGGCGAGGGCGGGCGCAAGCAGGTCTACCTGGCGCGGGATACCACCCTCGACCGCGACGTGGCGGTCGCCGTCCTCCGCACCGAAGGGCTCGACGCCGGTGGCCGGGAACGGGTGACGCGCGAGGCCCGGGCGATGGCCCGCATGGGGGCGCATCCGCAGCTCGTGACCATCTTCGACATCAGCG
>JAYUAG010000469.1:0-3292 GCA_043741475.1 Thermoflexaceae bacterium
CCGTGCATCACGAACAGCCGGCCTGGCTGATCGGGACGATCGTCAGCTGGCTCTCGAAACTCTGACGGGCGCCGCTCGCCACGGTCCGGCCAACGGCCATACCGGCCGATAGCCAACGGCCAACGGCCAACGCTAAGCTTGTCTCATGGACGAACTCTCCATCGAGCGCATGCCCGAGTTGCACGACCCGGTCGCCGTGATCGCCTTCAGCGGCTGGAACGACGCTGCCAGCGCGGCGACGGATGCGGCCCGGTTCATCATCAACCGGCTGTCCGGCCGTAAGTTCGCGTCGATCGACGCGGAGCGTTTCTACGACTTCAGCGACTCGCGGCCGACCGCGGAGATTGCACCTTCAGGCGAGCGCCGCATCACCTGGCAGAAGAACGAGTTCTTCTACGCGCGCAACCCGGCCGGGCCGCACGACGTCATCGTCTCGGTCGGGGTCGAACCAAGCCTGCGCTGGCGGACGTTCGCGGGCGCTCATATCGACCTCTACCGGCAACTCCACCCGAGCCTCGTCGTCTCGCTCGGGGCGTTGCTCGCGGACGTCCCCCACACACGTCCGACGCGGGTGACGGGCACGGCTGCCGACCCACAGGTAGCGGCGCGCCTCGACCTCACGACCTCGCGCTACCAGGGGCCGACGGGCATCGTCGGTGTGCTCCATGACGCGCTGCGGCGCGACGGCGTGGCGGCGGCGAGTCTCTGGGCGAACACTCCCCACTACATAACGACTTCACAGAACCCGCTTGCAACCAGCGCCCTCCTCACCCGCCTGCAGGAACTGATCGGCGTGAAGCTCGACCTGCGTGAGCTGGAGACGGCGGGCGAGCGTTTCGTGAACGAGGTGAACACGGCCCTCAGCGCGAACAGCGAGGTCGCTGCCTACGTCGCCCGCCTCGAATCGGCCTATGACGAAGGAAACCCGGAGCCCGGGCCGGAACTGCCGTCCGCGAACGAGGCGATCCTCGACATCGAGGACTTCCTGCGGCGCCAGCGCGGCGACTGACCAGCCAAGGGAGCGGCTCACGCTGGGATGTCGGCGACCCACCAATACCCGTCCGGGTCCAGGATGTAGGTCTCGCGTAGCCCGTGAGGTTTGCTTGTCGCCGCCGAGAGCACGGTGTAACCGTTCGTCCGGGCCGCCGCTTCGGCGGCGTCCGGGTCGGTGCCGTGGAGCCGGAACTCAGCGCCGATACCGCGAGGGGATTGTCCCAGGAGGTCGAAGGCGACGTGCTGGTCGTAGGTGTGGTCGGCGTGGATCATCCACTCGGCGCCTGCGCACCGCAGGACCGCGAAGTCCTGGTCCGCGTATACGACGGTCGAGCCGAAGACGGCGCGCTGGAAGGCGACGCTTGTCGCCACGTCGCGGACGAGCAGGTTGATTGTCAGCCCGGCCAGCTCGCGCGCGTACTCCGGAGCTGGTCTCCAGGCATCGCCGATGCGCTTCTTCATCGCCTGCTCGTTTCGCTAGATGGAGAACTGGAAGCCCATGATCCCCCGGATAAGGTTGATCTCGCCGAGGTGCATGAAGCCGTGCGTCATCATCACCTGACGGACCACGTTGATCTTGGGCATCTCGCCGAGTGGCTTAATCATCTGGATCTCGTCCAGGTCGTCCATGTTCGCCCCCTTTAGAAAGGCGACGACATCGGCAGCCACCGCCTTGCCGTATTCGCGCAACACGGCCGGGTCGCTGATCTGGATCGCCCGCGCGTTATCGAGCGGCATGCCCGTGCCCTGGTCGTTCTTCGGAAGCGCGAGGCGGTCAACGTAACCGCGCTCCAGCCAGATCGTCGGCTTCCGGTTCTGGAAGACGAAGTTCACGATGTTGTCGCTCGTGCGCATGATGTGCCAGGCGCTGAAGCCGATGCTGGTCGTTTTGCCGTCCGGGAGCCAGTTCAGCTGCTCTGCCGTGAGGCCGTTCAGTGCCTCGTCCATCCACTCTGAAAGCTGGGTGATGCCGTCGATTAACAGGTCGCGGGTGTCCATGAGGTTTCTCCCCTGAGCGTAGTTTGCGCGCGCTACGTTAGCACGATCCGTTGCGGGCGGCCCGGTGCATGGAGGGTGAAGCGACGGAGGATGGCCCCTGCTTGCGCGCGGGCTAACGACTGATTCGCAATCCGGCGCGAGCGGCCCGGGCTATTCGGGCGAAATGGTCGCGACGAGGCCCCGGTTGCGGCGGTCTACGAGGCGAACCAGCCCGTAAAGCGCGTCGACCGTCGGCGCCGGCACGCCCAGTTCCGCTGCGCGGCGCGACGGCGCCCCAAGGATCGTTTCGACCTCCAGTTCGTGGCCGGCGACATAATCCAGTGCCATGCTCGTGCGGTAGTCCCCCATGGTGTCCGTAAGCGCGAACATCCTGGTCACGACCTCATCAGCGTCGAGGCGGGCGGAGCTGCCGCGGGATTCGAGGTCCGCGTTCCCGGCCGCCACAATCTCGCGCATGGCGCGCTCGGCAAGCGTGCGCAGCGCCGGGTCCTCGACGATCTCGGTCGTGCCGACGCCACCGCCAGCCGCGCTCAGGCCGTTGAAGGGCACGTTCCAGCAGAGTTTCTCCCAGCGGGCGTAGCGCAAGTTTGGCGCGACGGTGACCTCCAGGTTTCCCTGCAGAAGCAATTCCTCGAGCGCCGCGGCCTCGGAAGGATTGTCCAGAAGGTGACCGATGGAGAGCCGCCCGTAGCGAAGGTGGTGGACCACGCCCGGTGGGCCGCGGTTGATGCAAACGAAGGCCATCGCGCCGAAGACACGCGCTGGATCGAGCCAGGTCGCGAGCTGTTCTTCGACGCCGAGGCCGTTCATGAGGACGATGACCCGCGTCCTCGGACCAACGAGTGGTTCGACGAGCTCCCGCGCGAGGTCGAGCGCCGTCGTCTTCAGTGAACAGATCAGCCAGTCGACCGGGCCGATCTCCTGGGGTGTCCCGAAGGCGCGCACATCGCTCAGCCGAAAGTCGCCACCGGGGCTGCGGATGTCCAGCCCGCGGGCGCGCACCGTCTCCAGATCTCTGCGCATGAGGAAGCGCATTTCGACGCCGCCGCGCGCGAGCATCGCACCGTAATAGCAGCCGACCGCTCCCGCGCCGATCACCGCAACGCTCGTCATGGGCGGAGAGGATACGGGTGCGGGACGCGAGCGGCGAGCCTTGGCCGGTGACAGCCTTGGCCGGTGACATCGGCGGACCGAAACCGTTCGACGCCGCCGTATACTCAGTTCATGCCCGCGGCGCCATCGATCCTGCACGTCGATCTCGATGCGTTCTTCGTCTCCATGGAGTTGCTCCGTCACCCGG
>JAYUAG010000470.1:0-7712 GCA_043741475.1 Thermoflexaceae bacterium
GTCGTCCGCGTTCAGTACGGCGATGTCGCCCGCGCCCTGGAACGCGAGCAGCCGCTGCTTCAGGGCGGCGTACTCTTCCCAACTGAATTGGTCCAGGTGATTGGGCGTGACGTTCGTCACGGCGGCGATCGCGGGCGACCGGTCGGTGTACTGGAGCTGGGTGTGGCTGATCTCGAGGATCACGGTCGTCGATGGCTTGATATCCGGGAGGCGCCCGAGCAGCGCCTCGCCGATGTTGCCGCCGACCACGTGCTCGACGCCGGCTTCGCGCGCCATCGCGCCCACGAGCGCCGTCGTCGTCGTCTTGCCGGAAGAGCCCGTTATCCCCACGACTCGGCCCGGACAGAGGCGCAAGAACAGCTGCATCTGCGAGATGACCGGGATGCCGAGAGTGGCCGCACGTTGAATAGCGGCATCGTGGCGAAGGATCGACTGCGACACGGCCACGAGCGCGAATCCTTCCGGGTCGAGCAGCGGGGCGCCTGTGAGGACGCGCTCGACTCCCGCGGCGACGATCGCGCCGGAGGCCTCGAGCTGCGCGGACGAGCGCGTGTCGGAGACCGTCACGCGTGCGCCGTGCCCAAGGAGCCACGAGGCGAGGTCTCTCCCCTCCATGCCGAGCGAATACACCAGCACTCGCCGGCCGGCCACATCCGGAGCGCCCGACGGCGGGACGACGACAACTTCGCTCATGAGGGCACCGCCAGCGCGAACGCGACGCCGAGGATGGCGGCGGCGATGCCCAGCACCCAGGCTCGCGTCACTACCTGTGTCTCTGCCCAGCCGATCTCTTCGAAGTGATGGTGCAGCGGCGCGCGCCGGAAGAAACGCCTCCCGCCGGTCAATCGGTAGTAGCCGATCTGAATGACGTTGCTCAGTCCTTCGAGGACGAAGATCAGCCCGATGATGGGCAGGAGAAGCCACTGGCCCGTCATCAACGCCACGACCGCGAGGCTGGAACCGAGCGCGAGTGCGCCTGTATCGCCCATGATCACCTGTGCCGGGTGGGCGTTATACCAGACAAAGCCGAGGTTCGAGCCGGCGATGATGAAGGCGAAGGTCGCCACGAACTCCTGGCCCTGGATGAAGGCGACGATCCCATAGGCGATAAAGGCGATCAGGGTCGTGCCCGCCGCGAGCCCGTCCAGTCCGTCCGTGATCGCGACCCCGGTCGTCGTCGCCACCACCACCAGCGTGGCGATGGGGATGTAGAACAGGCCGAGCTTGTACGAGCCGCCCCAGGGCACGTTGATCGACTGCACGTCGATGCGGTCGTAGAGGACGATCGCGGCGAGCAGGCCGAGGACCGTCAGGAAGGCGATCTTGAAACGCCAGGACAGTCCCGTCCGGCGCCCGCCCTGCAGTGTCCCCATGTCGTCCACAAACCCCGCCGCGCCCGTTATCAGGATCATCCCCAGCGGCAGCAGGATCGACTGATGGTCCCGCCAATCGACCGCGAAGACGGTGACGAGGAAGGCTGGCACCCAGATGATGAAGCCGCCAAAGGTCGGCGTGCCCGCCTTCTTCTGGTGGGACGCGGGTTGGTCCGCGCTGATGCTCTTGCCCGCCTTCTGACGGTGCAGGTAGGTGATGATCGCCGGCCCTATGGCGAGGGCCACGGCGAACGCGATCACACCGGAAACGAGCGCCTGGATCATGCGGCGCCCTCCAGCAGCGGGATGAGCGTCTCGAAGGCCTGGCTGCGCGAAGCCTTGATCAGCAGGAAGTCTCCGGCGCGGAGCTGGCGCCGCGCGGTCCGCGCCGCCTCGTCCTTGTCCTCGTACCAGTGCGCGTCCGCGAGGCCGGCCCGGCGCGCGGCTTCGACCAACACGCGGCAGGGGTCGCCCACGGCGAAGAGCTGGTCGCAACACTCGGCCGCGAGTGTCCCCGCGAGGCGATGCTCCTCAGCCTCGTGCTCGCCCAGCTCCGCCATCTTCCCGAGAAGCGCGAGTCTGCGGCCCGGCAGCGACTTCAACAACCGCAGCGCGCCCGCGAGCGATGCGGGGCTGGAGTTGTAGCGGTCGTCGAGGAGGGTCGCACCGCTGTCGCTTTTGCGGACGGTCATCCGACCGCCGCCTTCGGCGTGGGACACGGCGTCCACGCCCTCAGCGATGGTCATGCCGAGCGCGTGGCCCACGCCGATCGCCGCGAGTGCCGCAGGCACCGTGTGCAGCCCGGGCAAGGGTGAGGCCACGGGCAGCGGCGCGGCGCCATCGAGCAAGACCTCGAACGTTGTCCCGGCAAGGCCGTGGTCGACGAGCGTTGTCGCTCGTAGCCGCGCCCCCGGCGCCTGGCCGAAGGTGATCACCTGGCAGCGGAGACCCTCGGCGCCGGCCGCGACGCGCGGGTCGTCGGCGTTCATTACAGCCCAGCCGTCTGGCCCAAGGTAGCGCGCGAGCGAGAGCTTCTCCGCCTCGATCGCTTCGATGCTGCCCAGCTTGGAAATATGGGTGAGGCCAACGTTGAGCACGACGCCGACGGTCGGTTCCGCGATCCGGCAGAGTTCGAGGATCTCGCCCGCGCTGTCCATCGCCAGTTCGAGCACGCTCACGTCGTGGTCTGGCCGGAGGCTCATGACGGCGAGCGGGAGACCTTCGCGTGAATTCAGGTTCCCCTCGCTCTTATGTGTCCTGAATTGCGTCGAAAGGACGGCCGCGACCAGGTCTTTCGTCGTGGTCTTGCCGACCGTGCCCGTGATCCCCACTACCCTCGGCCGGCTGGCACGCAACCAGGCGTGTGCGAGTTCGGCCATCGCCTGGATGACGTCCGTCGTCACGACGATGGTCGCGTCACCGGGCTGCGCGGGCGGACGTACGCAGACGGCGGCGACCGCGCCTCCGGCCAGCGCCTCCGCGACGTACAGGTTGCCGTCCGTGTTCTCGCCCGCGTAGGCGGCGAAGAGGTCGCCCGCGCGCACCCGCCGCGAATCCGCGGCGCCAGCATTGATCGCGCGTACCGGCCCCTCGACCACGTCGTAGCCTCGGGCGCGCATCGTCGCCGCTATCCAGGCGGTCGTCAGCACTTCCATCAGCGGCGCTCCACGCGTGACACGTCGGGGTTCACGTTCAGGTAGCGCAACACTTCGTCCGTGAGCTTCGCGAACACCGGCGCCGCCGCGGCGGTACCGGTAAGGCCGTCGGCGTTGTCGTCCAGCTTCACATAGATCACGACGCGCGGGTTCTCAACCGGCGCAAACCCTATGAACGACGCGATCTGGCGGTCGTTGTAGCCGTTGGTCACCGGGATGTTCGCCGTGCCGCTCTTGCCGCCCGCCGTGTAGTCGCGCGGCTTTCCTGGATACGTGCGGCCCACCGGGTCGACCACCTGGCGGAGCATTTCCCGGAGCGTGGCGCTCGTCTCGCTGCGCGTCGCCTGCCCCTGCACTTTCACGGGCACGTCGTGACGCGTGCCATCGGGGTCGATGTACGCCCCCACGAGCCGCGGCTGGAGCACGTTGCCGCCGTTGATCACGGCCGAAAAAGCCGTCGCCATCTGGATCGCGTTCACACTGATCGCCTGCCCGAACGCTTGCGTCGCAAGATCCACCGGCGTCCAGGCCTTGTCCTTCGGACGCCTGAAGATCGGCGCCGATTCGCCGCTCATCTCGATCCCGCTCAGGCGGCCGAAGCCGAAGCGGTCCAGGCAGTCCATGAAGCGCTCTTTGCCGAGCTCTTGCGCCATGAACACCGCGCCGGTGTTTATACTCTGCTGCAAAACGCCAGTCATCGTCTGATAACCGTAGACGTTGTTGTCCCAGTTTTTCAGCTCGGTATCGAAAATCTTCACGTAGCCGAGGTCCACGTAGCCGGTGTTCGCCGTCACCGCCCCAGCGTCGATAGCGCAGGAGGCCGTAATCACCTTCATCACGCTCCCGGGCTCGTAGAGGTCCTCAACCGCGGTGTTGCGGCTCGCCCGCGCAAACCCGTCGCCGCCGCTCGCGACGGTCGCCGAAGTGAGCCGGGGAAGGGTCGCGAGCGCGAGGATATCGCCCGTGTTCGGGTCCATAATCAGGATCGTGCCGCTCTTGGCGCGGTGCGCTTTCACCGCTTCGTCCAGGCGCTGTTCGGCCAGCTGTTGCAGATAGCGATCGAGCGTGAGGACGACGCTCTTGCCATCCGATGGCTTTTCGATCACGTAGCGGCCGAAGGGAATCGGGTCGCCGAGGGTGTCTCGCTCATAGACCGCCAAACCCGGCTTGCCGGCGAGGGTGTAGTCCAGCGAGTACTCGATCCCGAGGCTGCCGCGGTCGTCCGCATTGATGATCCCGAGCACCGAAAGCCCGAGGTCGCCGTCGGGATTCACCCGCCGTGTGTTGGGGATGGCGACCACACCATCGATGTCCGCCTTGATGATCTCCAGCCCGGCTTCGTAGTCCACGTCGCGGGCGATCCGGAACTCGCCGAGGCCGTGTGCTGCTGCCTGCGCGCGCAGCTTCGCCGGGTCAAGTTTGAGCGCCGTCGCGATCGCCTCGGACGCGGCCTGCGCCTTCGCCGGGTCGCGCCACGCCACCGTCCGGATGAGGAAGTCCCAGGTATTGATCGAGGTCGCCAGGACGTGGCCGTTGCGGTCGAGGATGGCGCCGCGCCGGCCAAAGACGGGCTTGCTCGTGTTCAGTTCGGCGCTCGCCTCGGCGGCATACTCGTGGTGACGGACAACCTGGACCTGGACGAGCCGCGCGAGTATGGCGGCGCCGCCCAGGCAAACGACGGCCATAGGAAGCCAAAGACGGCGGGCCCTGCGTGCTCGCAAGCTCGACATACTCGAACGCGCCTTCCGCCGGAGCGCCGCGGCGCACCGGAATGCCGTTACTCCCCGAGACCGGCCACCGCCAGCAGAGACTGCCACCAGGGGACGCCCCCGCCGTGGGAGCGGACGGGAGTGGGGAGATATTCGGAGGGGATACGGGCCGGGGGCGGCCCAGGCTGGTCCACGGTCACGTAAAGCGGCGGGTCGCCGGAGGAGCCGAAGCCCAGTTCCGCCGCCCGCGTCATTACGCGCTGGAGCGACGTGAGCTGCGCGATATCGGCTTCCAGCACGGAGATCTGCTGCTGCACGCGCGCCTGGTTGCCGTCGATCCGCTGCACATTGAATCCGCGAGAGGTGACGGTGCTGTTCTGCAAGACGGGGAGGGTGCCGGCCGCCGCCAGCACGGCGAGCGCGGCGACCACCCAGCGATTGAGCCAGCCCGGGTTCGGCGCGAGCGAGACCGGCCCGCTCCGCCGCCGAGGAATACTAATCGCGGCCATGGGGGCCACCGATCCGTTCGACAGCGCGCAACACGGCGCTCCGCGCCCGCGGGTTGCGCGCGACTTCGTCTTCATCGGGGCGGAGCGCCCGGTGCGTGAGGTCGCGCAGGCTGGCGCGGTGGCCACAGCGGCACTCCGGCAATTCCGGGGGACAGAGACAATCCGTAGATTCCCGCCGGAAGAACTGTTTGACGATCCGGTCTTCCAGCGAATGAAAGGCGATCACAACGAGGCGTCCGCCGGATTGGTCGGATTTCCCAGCGTCGAGCAGGCCGGTGGCGAGCGGAAGCGCGCGTTCAAGGGTGTCGAGTTCCCCATTAACGGCTATCCGTAGGGCCAGGAAGACCTTGGTGGCGGGGTGAATTTGGGTTCGGCCCCCGGCCCTTCCCCCGGCCTGCTCGACGATGCTGGCTAAATCCCACGTCGTCCGCAGCGGCCTCGCGCGGACGATGGCGGCGGCGATGCGGCGCGACTGGCGCTCCTCTCCATACCTGAAGAAGAGGTCAGCGAGCTCCGTTTCGCTCCAGCTGTTGATGATGTCGGCGGCCGTAGCGCCGCCGGCCCGTTGAGCCATCCTCATATCGAGGTTTCCTTCGAGCCCGAAGGCGAACCCGCGGTCAGCGCTCTGCAACTGCATGCTGCTGACCCCAAGGTCCATCAGGATCCCGTCGACATCAGAGAAGCCATATTCGGCCGCGATCGCATCGATGCTGCCGAAATTTCCGCAGGCGAAACTCAATCCACTCCCAAGGGATTTGAGCCTCGCCTGCGCAAATTCCAGGGCATCAGCGTCCTGGTCGATGCAGAGCAGTTCCCCACCCGGCCCCACCGCCTCGGCGATGGCGGCGCTGTGGCCACCCAGTCCCGTGGTGGCGTCGATATAGCGACCGCCGCGGCGGACGCGGAGCAGCCCCAGCGCTTCCGGGAGCAGCACGGGGGTATGCGTAAATGGACTTGCCATAACAACCACGTTATCCGTTCCCTCCCATGAACATCTCGTAACTCTTCCGCTCCCAGATTTCGAACCACTCGTCCATGCCAGCGCAAATAATCTCAGCTGGTGCGACGATGCCGACCTCTGCGAGCAGCCTGGCGGGGACGACGATCCGTCCCTGGGCGTCCGGTGTTACCGGTTCGGTGAAGTGGAAGACCCTCCGCCAGGCGGCGCGGCCTTCCGGCGTTGTGCGGGCGTTGCGCTTGACTTCCTCCTTCGTCTCCTCGAACGTGGAGAATGCATAAATGTTGAGGCAACCGTCTTCGGTCTGTGCGCTCACGTACACGTCGCCTGTGCCCAGTTCTTTGCGGAACCGGGCCGGGATGGCGAGGCGATTCTTTTCGTCGAGCCGCGCGTTCTCCCTTCCGACGAGTGCCATGCATTCCTGCCCTGGCCGGTTGTGGGTTGGCCCACCTTCCGACCCCGATTTACGCCATTGATGTGGGCGGTAGCCCCACCACTCACCACTGCACCCCACGAACAGTAGCCATCGCCCCACTGCGTGTCAATGCCGTATTGCAGATCTTTTCAGGATTTGGTAGAAGCCCCATGAACCCCGTCCGCGTCGCCCTCCTCACTTGCTCCGACAAGGGCGCGGCCGGTGCGCGCGAGGACACTTCGGGCGACCTCGCGGACGCCCGCCTCGCCGCCGCCGGCCACATCGTCGTCGACCGCCGGCTCCTGCCCGATGATCGCGTCCAGATCTCCACCCTCCTCGCTCGCTGGTGCGATACCGCGCTCGCGGATGTCGTCATCACGACCGGCGGGACCGGGCTTTCGCCGCGCGACATCACCCCCGAAGCCACCCGCGACATCGGTGAGCGCGACGTGCCGGGCCTCCCCATCGCGCTGGCCCTCGAGGGCCTGAAGAAGACCCCGTACGCCGTGCTCTCCCGTGGTATCGCCGTCACGCGTGGCCGCACGCTGATTGTGAATCTTCCCGGCAACCCCAAAGCCGTCGCCGAAGGCCTTGATGTGCTGTTGCCCTTGATCTCCCACATCCGCGACGTGCTCGCGCTCCCGGTCGAGCACCGCACCGATGCCGACACGGGCCATGCGCCTGGAGCGGCCCCTGGGGTCTCGGCCTGATGCGCGTCGACGTCCTCACCCTCTTCCCCCAAGCCTTCTCCGGGCCCCTGGACGTCTCCATCCTCCGGCGAGCACGGGAACAGGGCCTGCTCGACCTTCACCTCCACAACATCCGTGACCACGGCGAGGGCCGCCATCGCAGCGCGGACGACTACCCGTTCGGCGGCGGCCAGGGCATGGTCATGCGGGTCGATGTCCTTGTCCGCGCGCTCGACGCCGTACGCGCACAGGACGACCTGCCCGCGCACGTCATCTACCTCTCGCCCCAGGGCCAGCGGCTCGACGACCGCCTCGCGCGCGAACTCGCGCGTGAACGGCGGCTGATCCTCGTCTGCGGCCGCTATGAAGGCGTCGACGAACGCTTCCTTGAGCACTGTGTCGAC
>JAYUAG010000471.1:0-3288 GCA_043741475.1 Thermoflexaceae bacterium
GCCGCGAGCGCGAGCGCCTCGGGTGTGGCCGGGGCCGTGCCACCGTCGCCACTCTCCATATGCTCGACCACACGCTTCCCGAAAACCACCGTCTCCATGAGTGAATTGCTCGCCAGTCGGTTGGCGCCGTGCACGCCCGTGCAGGCGCACTCGCCGCATGCGTAGAGGCCGGGCAGCGTGGTCCGACCCCAGGTATCTGTGCGGATGCCGCCCATCAGGTAGTGGGCCGCCGGCGAGACCGGGATGGGCTCGGAGCGCATATCGATCCCCACGCCCGCGCAGAACGCGAAGATCCCGGGGAAGCGGGCGGCCAGGTCGATCGTCCGCAGCTCGCGGCAATCGAGGAGCACGTGGTCGCTCCCCGTCGCGCGCATCTCCGCGACGATCGCGCGGGCGACCACGTCACGTGGGGCGAGTTCGCGCTGCTCGTCATAACGCGACATGAACGCTTCGCCAGCGACGTTGCGGAGTATCGCGCCTTCGCCCCGGACAGCTTCGGAAATGAGGAAGGGTGGCGCCCCCGCGAGTCTCAGTGCCGTGGGGTGGAACTGGTAGAACTCCAGGTCGGCCACTTCGGCGCCAGCCTCGATCGCGAGCGCGATCCCGTCTCCCGTGGCCACGTCGGGGTTCGTCGTGTAGGCGAACAGCTGGCCTGCACCGCCGCTGGCGATCACGACCGCGTTCGCATGGTACTCGCCCCGTTCGCCAGACTGGAGGTCGAGTGCCTCGACGCCGGCCACCCGGCCGTCCTTGAGCAATAACCGCGTGGCGATGCTGTAGTCGAAGACGGCGATCTCGGCCGACTTCGTGCGGTGGGCGAGGGCCGTTTCGATCGCCGCGCCGGTGCGGTCTCCGCCGGCGTGGAGGATGCGGTTGCGGCCGTGCGCGGCTTCACGGCCGAGCGAGACTTCGCCTTCGCTCGCGTCGAAGCCGACGCCATAGCGGATCAGGTCGGCGATACGAGCGGGCGCCTCTGTGCAGAGGATGCGCGCCGCGGCTTCATCCACGAGCCCTGCGCCAGCCGCAAGGGTGTCGGCCAGGTGGTCTTCGACCGAATCGAGCGGGCCGACGGCGGCAGCGATCCCGCCCTGCGCCCATTTCGTGTTGCAGTCGTCGATCGAACCCTTGGTGAGCACGAGCACCGGGCCCAGGCGCCGCGCTTCGAGCGCGACGAACAGCCCCGAGATGCCGCTGCCGATGACGATCGTGTGGTAGTCAGCGCTCACGCGGCGCCCCGAAGCGGGAGGGGTTGGCTCATAGTCGACTTAGTGTATCGAAGACACGAAGTCCCGGCGACCACCGCTCACACGCCCGTGCTAATACACGCCACCGAGCTTGGAATGGTCCCAGCTGAAGATTTTCACGGGCTTCACCCGCACGACGATTCGTTTCGAGGCGACCTTCAACACTCCCTCCGGCGTCTCCATGGGCGCGGGGATACCGTTGTACTTCGCCCCCACGAGCCCCATGATGCGCGCCGTCTCACGCGTCTCATCGACCAGCTCCGCGTCGCCTTCGATCACGACGCCGCGCAGCTCGGCGTACTTCCGGCCGCCTTCGAGCATCACGGTCATCTTTGGGTTCCGCTGAAGGTTCAGGATCTTTTGGGACTTGCGGAAGGTGGTGAACACGATCTCGCCGCGATCCATCACGTACCACATCGCCACCAGGTGGGGGTAGCCGTTGTGGCCGGCGGACGCGACCTGGAGGGTCCAGCCCTCTTCCAGGAGCTGGTCCTGTTCGGCGTCGGTGAGGCTGATACTGCCGCGGCGGCTGGGCATGGGAAACGCTCCCGAGGTTGTAAGATGCGCCCAAGCCTACACGGACGCCCCGAACGAGGGCAGTCCGCCGTCACGGAGTCGCCGCATGAGCCAGCCCTTGATTCCCCCACCCGGCAAGAAGGTAAACCTCGGCGACTACTCGCCCGGGGATACCCCCGGCGCCTCCCGTGCGGATGGCGACGCGGAGATGCGAACGCTCCAGCTCCGGCTGAATGAGTTGCAGGACCTCCTCTTCGCCGATGAGCGCTTCCCCGTCCTCGTGATCATCCAGGCGATCGACGCGGCCGGGAAAGACGGGACGGTCACGAACGTCTTTCGCGAGGTCGGGCCGCTGGGCTGCCACGTCCACAGTTTCGGCGTCCCCAGCGAAGAAGAGCGCGCCCACGACTACCTCTGGCGCTGCCATTCGCGCCTGCCCCAGAAGGGCCAACTTGTCATCTTCAACCGCTCCTACTACGAAGATGTGCTTGTCGTGCGCGTGCGCAAGTTCGCGCCGGAGGAGCGCTGGAAGAAGCGCTACGACCAGATCAACGATTTCGAGCGCATGCTGACCGATGAAGGCACGGTCATCATCAAGTTCTTCCTCCACGTTTCGAAAGAAGAGCAGCGCGTGCGGTTGCAGGAGCGCGTCGATGACCCGAAGAAGCGCTGGAAGTTCCGCAAGGGCGACCTCGAGGACCGCGCCCTCTGGGACGACTACGAGAAGGCCTTCGAAGACATGCTCGAGAAGTGCAGCACGGACCACGCGCCCTGGCACATCATCCCGGCGGACCACAACTGGTACCGCAACCTGCTCGTCGCGCGGACGCTCGTGGAGCGGCTGGAGAAGCTGGACCTGCGGTACCCGGCGCCCGAAGAGGGAATCGTCGGGCTCAAGGTTGTCTGAACCGGCGTCCCGCCTGCAGCGGACGTCAGGACGCGGGCTCGCGCAACCAGATCTGTAGCGCGCGCGTCAGCAAGCGCTGGGATGCGCCGCGGCGAAGCAGTTCACGGCGCGGGTTCGCGGCTGCGCAACCGGCGATGGATAATCGCAAGGCAAGAGGAGGGACACGATGCCCAAGGGTCAGGAAAAGCCGAATTCGAAGAACAAGCCGAAGCTCTCGGTGAAAGAACGCCAGGCGAAGAAGAAAGAGAAGGCGGCGAAGGAGTAGCCGCGCGCCGGCCTAGGCCTGGCTTCCTCGTAGGGAGGCGCCCGCCCGGTGCAGTTGGCTGAACACCTCGCGGTAGGACGCGATGGCGCTCGTCTCGTGGTAGGCGATGCCGCGCTCTTTGCAGAACGCGCGCACGAGCACCTGCGCCTTTGCCAGCCGGTTGCGCGGCATCGTCGGGAAGAGATGATGCTCGATCTGGTAGTTCAGCCCGCCGTACCAGAAGTCGGTGAGCGAATGCCCCGTGATGTTGCGCGAGGTAAGCACCTGTTCGCGCAGGAAGCCGAGGCGCTCGGACTCATCGATGATCGGCATGCCCTTGTGATTCGTCGCGAAGACGGAGCTGTTGTAGAGCCCGA
>JAYUAG010000472.1:0-7702 GCA_043741475.1 Thermoflexaceae bacterium
GTTCGGTATCTTTGGCCCGCCGGCCTACGTCGTCGAACGCCTGCGGGCGCTCATCGCCGAGGGCTTGACCGTGCTCACGATCGTCGGCCCATCCTGGGGCGCCGATCCGCGCGAGGCGGAACGCGCCGCCCAGCGCATGGTCGAAGAAGTCCTCCCTGCCCTGCGGGAAGGCTGATTTGCTACCGCGCCGACCACGGGCTCGGGCTGCGGACTATTTGAGCTGCGATTGCCACATGGCGAGGTCGAAGTAGTCACGCCACTCGGCGATCTTGCCGTCGCGCAGCACGAAGGCGCCCATCACCGGGATCGCGACGTCCTTACCCTTCGCAACGAACCGGTCGACACGTTCGTTCATGACGACCTCGCCCTGCGCCACCTGGCGTGTCACCGTCCAGCCGGCAGAAGTGAACTGCGCGGCCATGCCGCCGAGCACTTTGGCGATGTTCTCGCGCCCGTTGACGGGCGCCATCGGGATGTTGTGGTAGACCGCGTCCTCAGTGAAGTAGCCAGCGATGCGCGCGGCATCTGGCGTGGGCGAATCCCACTCCTTCACGAAGGCGGTGATGATGGCGTTGTTGTCGTGGCTCATGGTCTGGCTCCGATCGCTTGCATATGGCAACGACAATACACGTTCGGGCGTCCCAAAAAGTTCGCCCGAGTCCTGGCTCTCGCGACCAGGGCAAGGGAAACGCGGAAACGGGACTCAAGACTCGAGTTCAGTTCCAGCACTCGATGCCCTTGTCAGAGAGCCGGAGCGCACAGTTGTGGCCGCCCCCCGCGTACGAGGTGAGCTGGGAGAAGGTACCCGCCGGGGGTTGAGGCGCCTGCTCTGCGGCGCCCGCGCGGCCCCAACAGACGATCGTGTCATCCGCGCGGATAGCGCAGCTATGCGTGAGCCCCGCGCTGACCTCTTTGAACGTGCCCGTGGGCGGAGTCGCCTGGCCCTTTTCGTTGGCGCCGTTGCAGCCCGCGGCGCCAGTCGCGGCAATCGCGCATGCGTGCGCGCCGCCCACTACGATCACGCGAAGCTCGCCGTTCGCGGGCCGGCTCTGAATGGCGGCGGCCTCTCCCCAACACTTCGCCAGGTTCGTCCGCGCCTCGAGCGCGCAATCCAGTCGGACCCCAGCGGCAACGTCCGTGAAGGCGCCCGCCGGCGGCGAGCCTGGGCTATCGCCCCAGCAGGTGATCGCACCTCCCGTGGTGATGGCGCACGAATGGTTGACACCCGAGCTCACGCGGAAGTACTCGCCGCCCGGGGGCGTGGCCTCTCCGAAGTCGTTCGAGCCCCAACAGACCAGCTTCTGGTCCGCGCTTATCGCGCAGGTGTGTGCTCCACCGGCGCTCACGTGCCGGAATTTGCCGCGCGGAGGGCTGGGCCCGCCCACTACCGTCGTCACCCCAACAGACGACGTCCATGGACGGCTGGACCGCGCATCCGTGCGCGCCGCCGACCGTGACCGAAGACCATGGCCCGGCCGGCGGGTCCAGGCTCGTGCCGCCGCCGATAGCGAACGGGCGGAGGCGGCGCTGCTTGCCGGGCGGCGCGGTGGTTCGCGCTTCCGTGACATCGGTCTCCGGCCTCGCCCGCGGCCGCAGTGTGTAACCCGAGGTCGTATCCAGAGCACCGGCGGGGACGGTCCCGGGAGCGGACAAACCGATGAGGGAAGGGGAAAGCGTCACTCCGGCTGCTTCCGAGAGCGCCGCCGCGAAGTCGGCGCAGCCCGCCACTATGAAGCTCGACGCCGCCCAGGGCAAAGGCGGCTTCCGCGTCGAAATGACGGCTGGCGAACTCCAGGCTGTGCTCCAGGACGCCCTCGTCCTGAACCCGGACAATCCGCTCCGCCGCGTGGACGTGAAGGTCGCCGATGGGCCGCCGACGGTCAGGCGGGCATGAAAGGCCGACCGGCGCCACCACGCACATGCTCGAACAGCCGCCCGACATCCACCCCCGCGCCATCGGTTACGACATCCTGGCGGTGGCCCTGCTCACGGCGCTGAAGTAGGCGCGCGCCCGCGACCCTCACTCAGCGCACACGCACCATCTGTCCAACCACGAGGTTTGTGCACTCCGGATTGATCGCCGGGTTGAACGCCTGGAACTGCTGGACCGTAATCGCGAACGCGTTCGCGATCGAAGCACACGTATCCCCGGCCTTCACGGTGTAGGTCATGGGTGCGGGCGTCGCCGTCGCCGTTGGTGTTGCGGTTCGTGTCGGGCCCGGGGTCGGGGTGCGCGGCAGCGTTGGCGTTGGCGTCGGTTGTGGTGGCGTGGTCCCGGTGGGCGCTGTCGTCCCTGTTGGTGGCGGCGGGGCAGCGGTGAGGGTGGCGGGCGGGAGGGTGGGCCGGGCGGAGGGTGTGGATGGCGGCGCCGTCGCGCCCGCAACGACGCTGGGCGTGGCTGTGGTGAGGCTCGCTGACGGCGTCCCGGAGACGCGAGAAGCTGGCGGCAAGCTCGCGGTGGGCGACAAATTTGGGGTCGCGCCATCCGCCGGAGAGGCTGCGTCATCGTTCCCGCCGCCAGTCAGCAAGGCGACCGCGCCGAACGACCCCGCCAGTACGAGAAAGCCCGTCGTCGCCAGCGCGATCGGGCGCACAGCGGCCTGGGGGTCGTCCTCGAGCTGACCTTCAGCCGTGGCTGGCGGATCACTCCCGCCGACGGCGCCTCGCACCGTGAACGGATGGACCTTGCGCCGGCCTACGAGCCGTCGTCCGCCCCGTGGCACGGCCGAGACCACCACCCGGACTATCCCGTTCGCAGGCACCGTGACCGACGGCGGTAGGTCGAGGGTGATGCCATCGCCGCCCGTGGATCCGCCGAGCGAAACGCTCACCGCCGCCTGGCCGCGGTTCTCGATCTCCAGCGAATATGCCGCGCGCCGGCGCAAGAGGCCGCTCCGTTGGCGCGCCGGGACGAGCTGCATCCGGATCGACGGCGCTACGGGGCGGGACTGCGACCCCACGTCCACAGGCGGCGGTACCAGTACCGTCCGGTCGGCCGGGACAGTGGCGCCGCTGAGGGCCGCACCGAGTGCCGTCACGAACGCAGTCGCAGAGGCGTACCGATCGCCAGCTTCTTTCGCCATGACCCGCGCGAACACGAAGTCAACGCTCGATCCAAGTTCCGGGCGCTCAGCGGCGGCGGAAGGCACAGGGTCGTTGCGGTGACGAAGCATCACCGCCCAGGCGCCCTGTCCCACGTAAGGAGGCTTCCCCGTGAGCGCCTCGAAGGCGGTGCACCCCAGGCTGTAGATGTCCGAACGCGGCGTCGCCACGCCCTCGACCTGCTCGGGGCTCATATAGGTCGGGCTGCCAATCGCCGCCTGCGTCGCGAGCGTCCCCGCCTGGGCGAAACGGGCTACGCCGAAATCGGCGAGCGAAGCCTCGCCGCGGTGGTCGAACAGGATGTTTGCCGGCTTCACATCGCGATGGACGACGCCGTTGGCGTGCGCATAATCCAGCGCTTCGGCGACCCGGCGCAGGACGGGCAGCGCCGCCGCCGGCGAAAGCGGCGCGCTCAAACGGTCCGCCAACGAGCCGCCGTCGAGGTAGCGCAGGACGAGGAAAGGCTCGCCGTCCTGTTCGCCAAAATCGTACAGCGGCACGATCGCCGGGTGTTCGAGCGCCGCCACGGCGCGGGCTTCGCGTTGGAAGCGCGCGCGGAAGTCCGGCTGGTCCACGAATTGGCGCGCAAGGACCTTGATCGCCACCGTGCGCCCGACCGCCGGGTCCGTGGCGCGATACACCGTCGCCATCCCACCCCGGCCAAGCTCACCGGTGACCTCGTATCGTCCAAAGCGTGTTGGCGGCAAGCCTCGCTCTCCCTCGGCCGCGATTCTACCAGTCGGGCGGATAGCATCTCTGTCCGGGTCGTCCGTAGGAGTCGCGGGTAGGGATTCTCTGAGTGGCCGCCGGTTGTTCGCTGCCCGGAGGGCGGACCCCAGCCCCGGCATCGTGCGCCAGACCGTGCCCGCAGCGGGGCACGGCTACCGGAGTCCGCTCGCTGCCCGGAAGGCGGGGCCCACCAGCGCCCGGCCTCGTGCGCCAGCCCGTGCCCGCAGCGGGGCACGGCTACCAGTGGGTCGCGCCGGGCCTGCCGACGCGAACCTCCCCAGCGGCGCCTACATCCGCGTGTAGCGCCACTCGTCCCTCAGGACCTCGAAGCCGTCGTAGGGCTCGACCCCGTGGAAGGGCCGCGGGTCCTCGTCGAACACCATATCGAACCAGAGCTGATCGCCCTCCCAGGTCGGCAAACCCCCCTTGGTGAGCGCTTCGACCGGCTGCCACTCGAGCATGCCCTCGTCGACCTCGGTGAGGGGCTCTCCGTGAAAAGCCGTGACCAGGAAGACGAACGCGAACCAGCTTTCACCATCTTTGCCGAAGCCCGGCCACGAGATCGTCCCGCGGAACTGCATCGCCGTGACTTCGATCCCGGCCTCCTCGCGGATCTCCCGGATCATCCCGCTGGCAACGTCCTCATGGGCTTCGAGCTTGCCGCCGAGGCCGTTGTACTTGCCGTAGGCGTCGTCGTCCGGCCGGGTGCGGCGGATGAGGAGCACCGACTCCCGGTCGGGCGAAAGGACGTAGCCGAGCGTGGCGAGGACGGGCGTGAATGGCACGTCGCGAGCCTAGCATGGCGCCTCGCCAGTCGCCCCTGCGGACGACGACCCGTAGGATCCCGCCACCATTCACCCTTTGCGGAGCATCGATTGATCACGATCAAGCACCTGGACCACATCAGCATGGGCGCGCCCGACTGGCGCAAACAGTCGGAATGGCTCGAGCGCATTCTCGGCTTCAAGCTGCTCCACGCCTTCGGCGCCGCCCCCGGCTCGGATTTCGATGGCTGCGTCAGCCAGGTGCGCGACACTGGCATCGAGTTCGAAGTGATCGCACCGGCGGGGCCGAAGAGTTTCGTCCAGCGCTTCCTCGACACGGAAGGAGCCGGGCTTCACCACATCACCATCGAAGTGCCCGACATCCACGAAGCCGTGGCCGAGATCGAACGCCTCGGCATGAAACCGTTCGGCGGCATCCAGGATGATGGTCTCTGGCACCTCACCTACATTCACCCCAAAGACAGCGGCGGCATCCTCTGGCAGCTCTTCGTGGCGCACCGCAACCCCTATGGCGACCCCGACCGCAGCGCTGGCGGCGGCGTGGTCGACCTGCAGCGCGTCGACCACGTCTCCATGGCCGTTCGCGACCTGGACCGCCAGGTGGAGTGGCAACAACGTGTCTTCGGCATGGAGCCCGGCGAGACATGGCGCGACGAGGAGCTCGGGTACGACGGCTGCGTCCTTACGATCCCGAACAGCCTCCTGCAGTTCGAGGTGATCGCCGCCACCCGGCCGGACAGCTTCGTGGCGAAGTTCCTGGAGACGCGGCGGCCGGGCATGCACCACATCTGCTGCCAGGTCGTTTCGGTCGACAGGGCCGCGGAGGCGCTCAGGCGCGAAGGCATCGAGCCGTTCGGTGGGGTAATCGAGAGCGACTGGCGCAAGCACACGTTCATCCACCCGCGAGACAGTGGCGGGGTGCTTTTTCAGCTGTTCGAGGAGTGAGCCGTGAGCCCTGAGCCCTGAGCCCTGAGCCCGGTCAAGCGCGCTCATCGCTCGCCGCTCAAGGGCTCACCGATCACAACTCACCGCACGAGTGTGACGATGCCCACGATCGTGAACGAAGTGAATTCGGCGACGAGGCGGCCCTTCACAAAGAGGCGCCCTGCTATCGGAGAGCGGGGACGAGGTGGCTCGTCTTCGGTAGGGATCCCGCCTCCCGGGGTGCATCCTCCGCCCACGCCCTTGATCTCTCCATAGGGGCTCCCGCCGGTGACGAAAGGAGTTCGGGGGAACTCCCCGCACTGGACCTCGATCCCGAGGCGGTCGAATTCCTCCCGATCGCGGCGAGTGTAGGGATCCTCGGCGAGCTTGTAGGACGCACTTCCATCGGCCAGCATCGCCCACCACTCGTAGTCACCCTCCACCGGGTGGCACGCGTCGTCGCCCAGCGACACGAACCAGGCTTCGCGCTCGTCGTCGCTCCAACCCGCGGCCCGCAAGCCGCGAGCGGCGTCGCGTATGCTCGCAACCACCTTGCCGGACCCAAGGTCGAGGATCGATAGCGAGTGGCTGCTGCTGAATCCGATACAGGCAGGCGCATCGGGCTCTGCCCGCAAAAGAAACCTCCCCGCCGGGGAGAGGAGCGCTCCGGCCTCCACTTTGACGGGGCGAATCGGCCCGGCCAGGGGGACGAACGCCAGGCTCTGCGCGAAGCCTTGTCCCGTGATGTAGCCGCCCGACCCGAGCGTGACGCCGTCGCTCTGCGGATGCCAATGCACCTCCTGGAAGGTGCGATCGAATTCGCCCAGGGCCGGGTCGCTCCAGTCGACGATCCGTCGTCCCGCGCCGGTCCGCGCGTCGATGATGCTGAGCCGCGGGAAGCTGCCGTCCGGCAGACGCTCGACGATCGCCAGGAGCGTCGAGTCAGGCGACGGCGCAACGTCCTGGAGCGTGTAGGCGGGCCGGGCGCGGAACAGTTCGCGGCGGCCGCGCCCGTCGAGCCCCACAACCGAGACCGCGCCGCCCTCGCTAAGGACGAGCGAGTGGCCGGCGGCGAGCAGGTGAAGCCCTGAGCCGTCATCCAGGAAGCGCGCGACCTCGCCACTGCCGGCGAGAGCTACCGTCACCACCGCCGCGGGGCCTTCGGGCGGAACGATCAGGAAGACGATGGCCTGGGCGGGCGGGCCCGCCGACGTGCACCGGATGGCTGCCATCGTGGCAAGCCCGAGCAGCGCGAGGAGCCGGCCACGGTACCGCTTCATCGGTTCAGTATAAACAGGACGAACCGCCGGGGATTCCGCCTTACCGGCACGAACGTGATCGGGTATCGTTCGCGCGATGGCCAGCCGACCAAACCCGACCGCCCGCAGCTCGCCCCTCAAAGCGGCCGGCGAAGATCTCTATCTCACCCTCCACGGGCTACGACATCACTACATCCGTTGGGGCGACGTCGAAGGCGACCCGGTACTGTTGCTCCACGGGCTGATGAATAACGCCCGCTACTGGGAGCACGTGGCCGCCATGTTCCGGCCAGACTACACCGTGTACGCGCCGGACCTCCGGGGCCACGGCGAGACCGAGCACGCCCCCGGCGGCTATCTCGTCTGGGCGTTCGCCATGGACCTGCGTCAGATGGTGCAGGAACTCGACCTGGAGGCGTTCGACCTCGTCGCCCACAGCATCGGCAGCCGCATCGCGATGTCGTATGCGCGCGATCATAGCCATCGCCTGAAGCACCTGGTGCTCGCCGATATGGGCCCGCAGATGGCGGATGCGGGCGCGCGGGGAATCCGCAAGAGCACGGGATCAGCCCAGAAAGCGCCCGGCTTCTCCACCGAAGCGGAAGCGCTCGAACACTTCGGGGCGATGTACCCCGGGCAGCCGCCGGAGTTCCTTATGCGCCAGATGGCGGCGGGGCTCACGCTCGATGACGCCAGTGGCCAGCTCGTCTTCCGCTTCGACCCGGCGATCCACCAGGCCACCGGTCGCGGCGCGATCGTCGAAATCCCCTACCTCTGGGAGAGCCTCGAACACATCTCCTGCCCAACGCTCGTGATCCGGGCGGAAAAGAGCAAGGTGCTTTCGCGCGAAATCGCCGAAGAGATGGTGAAGCGCCTGCCCCGTGGCCGCTTCGTCGAGGTCCC
>JAYUAG010000473.1:0-3281 GCA_043741475.1 Thermoflexaceae bacterium
GAGCAAGGCGCGCGCGGCGAAGAGGCCAGCCTCGCTCGCGACAGCACTTGCCGCCGGCGCCACGGCGACGGCCTCGCGCGCGATGGCCAAAGACTTCGCTCCAAACCCCGCGTCCGCCAACGCGACCGCTTGCTTCAGGAGCGCTGACGCCCGTGCTTCAGGGTCCTTCGCGCTCGCGGCGAGGTTCGCGAACCCGGCCGCCGCTGCTTCGAAGCGGCCTTCGCGGGCGGCGAGCTCCGGGTCCCGCGCCGGCGTCACTGTCGCTGTCGCCGTCGCTATCGGGGACGGGCTCGATGAGGCGGCCTGGGCGGTTGCCGAAGAAGGGGAGCCTTCGGCTACGGTCGTTGCCGGGGGCGCAGAGTGGCCACCACACGCCGCGAGAGGGACTCCGAACGAGGCCACGAAGAAGAGGGCGGCCAGCCGGCCGCCGTTGCGTATCCGCGGCACCACATCGATGCTAGGCAGAGGCGATCGTGTCCGTCAATCCGCCGGGCGCGAGCCTTGACCGGGGCTCCACCGCTTGTGACCGACCCACGAACCGCGCTCCGCGACCGTCCTGCCGCCGCCCCGGCCGCGCCGCCGCTGATGCTCACGGAAGCTACGGCGGCGCTGAACGCCTGGATCGAAGTGGATCTGGGCGCGCTCGCGGCCAACGTCCAGGCGCTGCGCGAGACGGTCGGCGCGGCCGTCGAACTCATAGCCGTGGTAAAGGCGAACGCTTATGGCGCGGGCGTGGCGGGCGTCGCGCCCGCGCTGGAGGCGGCCGGGGTGGAGCGCTTCGCCGTCGTCTGGCTGGCGGAGGCGCTGCAGCTGCGGCAGCTCGGCCTTCGCCGCCCAATCCTCGTCCTGGGCCACGCCTTTCCCGCGGATACCATGGCCGCGGTTAAGAACGACATAACGCTAACTTGCGACTCGACCGAACTTGCGCGCGCCCTGTCTGTGGCGGCGGTGGACGCTGGCCGTGTGGCGCGAATCCACATCCACATCGACACCGGCCTGCACCGGGACGGCCTCGGCCCGGAGGAGGCCATCGCCCTCGCCGAGTTCGCGCGGACGCTCCCCGGGGTGGAGGTCGAAGGCATAGGCACCCACATGGCGAACGCGGACGAACCGAGCGACGCGTATTCGGTCGAGCAGCAGCGCCGATTCGACGCGGCCCTCAAGCGGCTGAGCTGGATTCCCTACCGCCATTCCGCGAACTCCGCCACGGCGCTGCGGCGGCCGGAGTTCCGCTTCGATGGCGTGCGCGTTGGCCTCGCGCTCCACGGCGTCCAGCCAGACCATACGCCCGCCGCCGGTCTGGCGCCGATCCTCTCCATCCACGCCCGCGTGGCCCGCGTGCTCGAAATCGCCGCGGGCGAGAGCGTGAGCTACGGACAGACCTGGACCGCGGCACGGGCCTCGCGTCTCGCCCTCATCCCCGTCGGCTACGCCGATGGCTGGCGGCGGTCGCTTGGCAACCGCGGCGCTGTCCTGATTCGCGGGCAGCGCGCGCCGATGGTGGGACGGGTGTGCATGGACCAGTTCGTCGTGGACATCACCGACATCGGCCAAGCCCTGCGGGAACCGCGCGCGTCAGCAAGCGGACGCTCACCGCTCACTGACGTCGTCGACGGCATCGTCCCGGGCGCGGAGACCGTGCTCCTCGGCAGCCAGGGCGCCGCACGCATCACCGCCGCCGAGGTGGCCGAACTCACGGGTACGATCCCCTGGGAGGTGTTCGCGGGGCTCACCGGGCGGCTCCCGCGCGTCTTCCAGCGCGACGGCCACGTGGAGTCGATCGCCTAGCCTCGGCCCTGTATCTCCGCAATCTCCGAAGCGCTGTCGCCGGCCAGGTAACGGGCGCCCGGGCCGCGCACTGCTGCCTTGTCGTTCCCGTTGAAGAGCGCACAACGGTCGAGCGAAAGGCAGCCGCAACCAATACAGGACGCGAGGTCGTCGCGCAGGCGGGTGAGCTGTTCGATCCGTCCATCGAGCCGCGCACGCCAGCGTTTTGAGAGCCCCTCCCAATCATCAGCGGTAGGCGCACGGCCGTTGGGGAGCGAATCAAGGGAGGCGCGGATCTCGTCCAGCCCGAGGCCCAGTCCCTGGGCGACGCGCACAATCGCCACGGTCCGCAGGGTCGAGCGGGCGAAGCGGCGCTGGTTCGTCGCCGTCCGCCGCGCGGCGATGAGGCCGATCGCCTCGTAGTAGCGCAGGGCCGAGGTGGCGACGCCGCTGCGCCGCGAAAGCTCGCCGATCGTGAGCAGGTCTGAGGCGTGAAGTTCCACGGTTTCACCTCTTGACTTCAAGTGCACTTGAAGGTCTAGGGTGACAGCATTACCCGCCGGACGGCGTTCCTGCAACCGCAGCGGGAGCGTCCGAGGCCACACAAGGAGCCCAAGCCATGACCAGCACCGCCCAGGCCACCACGAACGTGCCACTCTGCGAGATCGCCGACCTTTCCTCGGGCCGGAAGGTCGTCCGCGCCGGCGGCAAGCAGGTCGCCGTCTTCCGCATCGAAGACCGCTTCTATGCGATCAACAACCGCTGTCCGCACATGGGCTACCCGCTTTCGATGGGGACGGTGAAGGAGGCGACCCTCACCTGCGACTGGCACAACTGGAAGTTCGACCTGGCTGATGGCCGCTGCGTGTTGCGCGGGAGCGAGGATGTGCGCTCGTACCCGGTGACGATCGAGGGCGGCCGGATATTCGCGGACCTGGCTGAGCCGCCCATTGAGGAGCAGATGGCGGCGCTGCTCGTGAGCCTGCGCCGCGGCCTGAAGCGCTTCGACCAGGGAGGGATCGCCCGCGACGCCGCGCGGCTGCTCACGCTGGGGATGGCGCCGGCGGAGGTGATGCGCCAGGGAGCGCTCCACAACGCCGAACGCGAGGAGTTCGGCTGGGGCCACGCCCTCGCCGTGATCGCGGACTGCGCCAGCCTGGGCGAGTTCTACAGCGGCGACGAGGCGGCGCTCCCCGTCGTGCAGGCGCTCTGGGCGGCGGCCGAACCGGTGAAGCACTACCGCCTTCGCCCCCACGCCGATGGGACCGAGGCCGACCGCGAAGGCGAAGCCGAGTTCCGCCGCCGCATCGAAGACGAAGACGTCGACGGCGCCGAGGGGTGGTTGCGGGGCGCGATCGAGGGCGGACTGCCCGATCGCGAACTCTCTCGCTGGCTGGTCAACGCCGCCAGCGACCACTTCCTCGGTTTCGGTCACCAGGCGATCTACGTGTTCAAGGCGCACCAGTTCGCCGCGCGCGTCGGCTGGGAGGGGATGAAGGAGATCATCCCGGCGA
>JAYUAG010000474.1:0-7667 GCA_043741475.1 Thermoflexaceae bacterium
CTGTGCCGCCAGGTGATAGACCGTCTCGCAGCCAGCAACGGCCGAGCACACGGCCGCGAGGTCCCGGATATCGGCTTCGCGAAACGTAGCGCCCGGCACGACCTCCTCGCGCCTGCCGCGCCGCAGGTTGTCGGGCACTACCACTTCTTCGCCGGCGGCCATGAGCGCTCGCACCAGGTGGCTGCCAATGAATCCCGCGCCGCCCGTTACCAGCACCCGCCTCAAGCGGCGCCCACCAGCTCGGCCATGCCGAGTTCTTTGCGGAAGTACGCGGTCGTCCGTCCCAGCCCTTCGCTCAGGCCGATGTTCGGCTCCCAGCCAAGCATCCTCCGCGCTTTCGTGATGTCCGGCTGGCGCCGTTGAGGATCGTCTCCGACCGCCGGCTCGACGAACCGCAACCCCCGCCGTGCCCCCGCCACACCGCTGATGATGTGCGCGAACTCCTCCACCGTGTGCTCCTCGGGATTGCCGAGGTTTACCACCTCGCCCGTGGCTGCGCCGCACTCCATCAGCCGGATGAGGCCGGTCACGAGGTCATCCACGTAGCAGAGGGAGCGCGTTTGCTGGCCGTCGCCGTAAACCGTGAGGGCTTCGCCGCGCAGCGCCTGGGTGATGAGGTTCGGCACGAGCCGGCCGTCGTTGGGATCGGATCGCGGCCCATAAGTGTTGAAGATGCGGACGATGCGCGTGTCCACGCCGCGGGTCGTGTGGAACGCGGTCACGAGCGCCTCGCCGAAGCGCTTCGCCTCGTCGTACATCGAACGCGGCCCGGTCGTGCTGACGTTGCCGCGATACTCCTCCCGCTGCGGGTGCTCCAACGGGTCGCCGTAGGCCTCGGAGGTGCTCGCATAGAGCAACCTCGCGCCATCGGTCTGGGCCTTCTCCAGGAGGTGGCGCGTCCCGTCGCTGTTCACGCGCAGCGTTTCGAGCGGGTGCTCTTGATATCCCGGTGGGCTGGCAGGGCTGGCCATGTGGTAAATCCGGTCGACATGTGGGAGCGCAGGCAGCCCCCAGATGATGTCACGGCGAATGAAACGGAAACCCGGGTGGCCGGCAAAAGGAGCGATGTTCGCCGCGCGCCCCGTGATCAGGTTGTCGACGCAGAGCACGTCGTGGCCTTCGCCCACCAGCCGCTCGCAGAGATGCGATCCGATAAAACCGGCGCCGCCGGCGACGAGCACACGCACGTTGTCCTCCCGAAGGTGTCTCAAGGGAATAATCGGCTCCACGGCGCCCAGCCCGCAGTCCCGTGCGTCCACAGCCGCCGCTCGCTACCCTAGCGGACATGGCCACCAACCCTGTTGTTCCCGTCCTTCCGCCCGGCGCCCTCGCGGGTGTGCGCGTCCTCGATTTCACCTGGGCGCTCGCCGGCCCGTTCGGCACGATGCAACTGGCGGACCTCGGCGCCGAGGTGGTGAAGGTCGAACATCCGGGGCTGAGCGAAAAGGAGCGGGGCTTCGGTCCGTTCCACCAGGGGATCTCGACGTTCTTCTTCAGCATTAATCGCGGGAAGCGGGGCATCGCGATCGACCTCAAGTCGCCTGAGGGGAAGACGCTGGTGAAGCGGCTCGCGCGCGCGGCCGACGTGGTCGCCGAGAACTTCCGGCCGGGCACGATGGACGGCCTTGGCCTCGGCTACGAAGCCCTCCGCGAGGAGAACCCGCGGCTGATCTACGCGGCCGTCAGCGGCTTCGGCCAGACCGGCCCATACAGCTCCTACGCTGGCGTAGACGCCATCGCCCAGGCGATGGGCGGCACGATGAGCCTGAACGGTGAACCCGATCGCCCGCCCCTTCGTGTCGGCGTGAGCGTGGGCGACATGGTCGCAGGCCTCTACCTGGCCATCGGCATCCTCGCCGCCCTGCGCGCGCGGGACACCACCGGCACGGGCCAGTTGCTCGACATCGCCCTGACGGAGGCGCAGATGGCCCTTTGCGAAAACGCGATCGTGCGTCAGTCGGCCTTCGATGAGCACCCTACGCGCATGGGCGGCCGCCACCCGCTGATGGCGCCGTTCGGCCCGCACACCTCGAAGGATGGCTACGTCGTCATCGCCAACGTCAAGGCATGGGACCTCTTCTGTGCCCTGCTCGGGCGTGACGATCTGGCCGGAGACCGGCGCTTCGCCACAAACCGTTCCCGCATCGAGAACGTCGACGCCCTCGAGGCCGAACTCGATCGCGCCTTCAGCACCCGCACCACGGACGAGTGGTTCACCGTCCTGCGCGAGGCGAACGTCTGCGCGATCGGCAAGGTCAACACCATCGCCGACCTCTTCCACGACCCTCACGTGGCGGCGCGCCAGATGCTCGTCGACGTGCCCATGCCCTACGGGCTGGAGGGCACGCTGAAGCTGCCGAACTCCCCGATGCATCTCTCCGAAACGCCGGCCCACGCCTCCCGCCCTATGCCCGAGCACGGCGGCGACACTTCGGACGTGCTCACCACCTGGCTCGCCATGAGCGCCGAAGAGGTTGCGGCGCTCCGCGGCTCCGGCGCGATCAAGTAGCCGCGGCGCACCGCCGCCGCTGATGCGATCGACGGACTGGGTGACGCCTGCGTCGGGGCCGGGTTACAGACTCCCGCGGCCAGGGACGGCCGCGACTCCTACAGCCCACCCGGTGACCCGGCAACTTCCGCCCCGCGACCAACGACCGCCTCCCGCGCCGCCCCCACCGGCCGGGCCAGCAACACGATCGCCGCGGCCACATACGTGATCGCCGCGGTGATCGTGAACGGCAGCGTGTAGTCACCGCCGCGGTCGTGGAGGAAGCCCACCCCGATCGGCCCGACGCTGCTGCCGATCTGGCTCGCGGCGCTGATCAACCCGAACACCGAACCGAACGACACCATGCCGAAGATCTCGCCCGCCAGCAGAGACTGCATCATATAGACGTTCCCGATCGTGAACCCAAAGATCAACGTGAGCACCCAGGTAGCTGCGACGTTCTCGGTGTGGATGATGATCAGGGTACAGGTCGCCTGGGTGACGAAGAGTGCCACCGATAACAACCGGCGGTCCAGGTTGTCCGCAAAAATCCCCACGACGAAGCGCGCGAGCACGCTCCCCAGCGCGGTCACGCTGATCGTGAAGGCCGCCTGGTTGCGCGAGCCCAGCCGGTCTTCGAGGAACGAGACCTGGTGGATGATGTAGCCCGTTTGCGCGACCAATACCATCAGGAAGGCGATCAGCAGCGCCCAGAACGAGACCGTCCCCATCGCCTCGCGGCGCGACCACTCGCGCCTCTGCGAGGCGAGCGATAGGCCGCCGCGAAGGGGCGTATCCAGGGGTGGGGCGCCATCAGGGTCCAGGCCCATCGCTTTGGGTTCCCAGGCCAGCACGAACAGCACCACGGGTAATCCCGCCACGATCACCAGCGCCCCAAGCAGTGGCGTCGCCAGTTCCAGGCCGCCCGCATCGATCAGCCAGCTCGCGATCGGCGCGATGAAGATGCCGCCCAGCGACACACCGCTGGAAGAGATACTCGTCGCCAGCGCTCGCTTGCGGATAAACCAGCGCGTCATCATCGCGCTCACGGCGATGCTGCTGGACATCCCGTAGGCGACGGCAAAGACGAAGTAGACGGCGTACAGCTGCCAGAGCTGGTTTACGAGCCCGATCAGGGCGCCGCTGATGCCGTTCACAATGATGCCGATCAGCATGAAGCGCAGCGGCCCCTTGCGGTCGATGATCGGCCCCACGAAGGCAGCCGTGAGCCCGGCCACAAAGAAGTAGATGGCCGGCGCCCAGCTCACCTGCGTCGTCGTCCAACCGTGTTCATCCTTGAGCGGCTTCAGGAACACCGGCAGTCCGTAGTACCCGACGCCGACTCCCACGAACATCAACACGGCACAAGCGATGGCCACGTACCAGCCGTAGAACAGCCGCCGCGGGAGGATGCGTGCTGCCAGCGGCCCTCGAAGGGAGACTGCGTCGGTCATTCGTGCCAGTCTAACCGATTGTCGGAGCCCTTCGCCGAAGGCGTCCTTAGACGCGCGAAAGCAAGGACACGCGTCCACGCTTCATGGACGGATGCAGGAAGGCCCGTCTCAGACCTTTCCGCCCTTCGTGGATCTTCGTGCCTTCGCGGTTCGGTTCCCCTTGCCGGCTGGCCAGTAATCGGGAGAATAGCCCGCACCACACCAACCGCAGCCGGCCCCGGCCGGCGAGGAGACGACCCCAATGGCCATGACAAAGGCAGAGCTGATCGCCGCCGCGAAGGCGCAGTGGGCCGCCACCGAGGCTTCCGTCGCGGTCGCGGCGAACGGCAACTTCGAAACCGCGGCCGCCGGCGAATGGCCCGCAGGCGACTGCTATCGCCACCTCATCGATACCATGCACAAGATCCCTGAGGCGATGGAGCAAATCCTCCGCGGCGCGCCCATGACCGCCCTCCGTCCTGGAGACGAGGAAGGCATCCAGGACTTCAAGTCGCTCAACGCGCGCATGCTCCCGGTGGAACTGAACACCGCCCATGGCATCGTCTGGATGGCGCTGCAGAAGCTCACCGAACCCGACCTGGACAGGCCCATGGACCTGGGCGGCAACGCCTTCACCGTCGGCGGCCTGCTCGAACTCGTCCTCATCGGCCACGAAGCGGCCCACGCCGAACAGGCCCTCAAATCGGCGGGTGTTATCTAGGAGTCGCGGCCGTCCCGGGCCGCTGGTGCAATCGACGGCTCTGAGACCTTACTGCGCGTTACTTCGCGACATCAAGGAGTCGCGGCCCTCTGTGGCCGCTGGAGTCCGAACGATCCCAGGGACAGGCGGGCGCGGTACAGTGATGGACCGCCTACCGCCCCTTGAACGACGGCTCCCGCTTCTCCACGAACGCCTTCGCCGCCTCGCGATGATCCTCGGTGCCGCCGCTCATCGTCATGTTCCGCGCCTCGCGCATGAGCGTGTCGCCGAAGGTGTTGGTCGCCCCGAAGGCGAAGTTGTCCTTCATCCGGCCGTAGGCGAGCGTCGGCCCGTCCGCCAGCCGCCGCGCGAGCGCCATCGCCTCGTCCATCAGCGATTCGTGCGGGACGACGCGCGTCACCAGCCCCAACCCCAGCGCCTTCTCCGCGCTCATCACCTCGGCGCTGAAATAGAGTTCCTTTGCGCGCGACGGGCCCACCAGCCGCTGCAGGAGCCACGTGCCGCCGAAATCGCCGCTGAAGCCCACGCGCGCGAAGGCCGTCCCGAACTTCGCCTGCTCACTGGCGATGCGCAGGTCGGCCGCAAGGGCAATGCTCAGCCCCGCGCCCACGGCGTGGCCGTTCACCGCCGCGATCGTCGGCTTCGGCATCTCATACAGCAGCCGCGAGATCTCCTCCTGCTGGCGCAGGTGGTCGATGCCCGCGGCGAGGCCACCCTGTGCGCGGCTGCGGGGTCGGTCTGCGCCCGCTCCCTCGTTGCGGTTCGCCATGCCCTTGACGTCGCCGCCGGCGCAGAACGCCCTGCCCGCGCCAGTGATCACGACTGCCCGCACGCTCGTGTCCGCCGCCAACTGCTGCCCGGCCGCGCACAGCTGGTCGAGCATCTCGGTCGTCATCGCGTTCAGCGCTTCCGGCCGGTTCAGGGTGATGGTGGCGACCGCGCCATCGCGGTCGATCAGGACAACGTCAGACATGGGGAACTCCTTGGGGAAAGTGGCCGCATTGTACGGCACGGGAGGGATCAGTGATTGTTCCGAGGCGCGGTTCGGCCCGCGCACGGCGTGCGAACCCTTCGCCCGGCGCCCACCACACTCAGGCGTGCCGACTGCGCGCTCCCCTCGCCCGCGAAGTCGGGAGAGGGGCAGGGGGTGAGGGCTAGATCTTGGGCGTGCCACCGAGGTTCGTGAAGTACTGCGCCAGGCTGGAGAGTCGTCCGAACCAGAGCAGCGTCCCCAGTCCCACGAGCATGAGCGCGCTCACGACTTCAATCGCCGGCGTATACGGCTGAATCTTCTTGAAGAATGCGGACGCGTCCGACAACGCCAGCCCCGCCACGAGGAACGGGATACTGAACCCCGCCGAATACGCGACCAGCAGATAAAGGCCCGTCAGCGCCTGGTCCGAGGTGGCCGCCACGGTGAGGATGCTCCCCAGGATCGGCCCGATGCACGGCGTCCAGCCAAGCGCGAACGACCCGCCGACGAGTGCCGAGCGCGTGTATCCCACCGGCCGCGCTCCCTCCAGCCGCACCTCGAACGTCCGCTGGAAGAAGCGCAACGGGATGAACCCGGCATACCGCGCCCAGACGAGCACCAGCGCGAGGCCCAGCTCCACCAGCGCCCGGCGGTCTTCGCGAATCTCATTCAGGTCCGCCAGCAGCACGAAGGCGAGCGTCAGCGCCAGCACGGCGAGCGCCAGCCGCTGCGGCTTGCCCCGCCCGTGCTCAGGCAGCAGCAGCACACCCATGAGCAGCAACATCACCCCGGCCACATGCTCCAGTTCGCGTTGATGGTCCTGGAGCACGTACGACCCGAGCAGCCCGAAGCTCGCCCCCAGCGCGATGAACACCACCGAGAGGCCGGCCACGAACGCCAGCGCGTGGCTGAAGGTCGCGCTGCGGCCGGCCGTCGCCTGCCCGGCGCGCATCCCCGCGCCCGAGATGTGGGTGATGTAGATCGGTACCAGCGGCAGCACGCACGGCGACGTGAACGAGACGACACCCGCGCAGTACGCCAGCAGCGGCCCACCCGGCCCCTTCAGGCTGAAGCTCCCGCTGCCGATCGCGCCAATACCCACCGCCGCGATCGGCCCGACGAGCAAGAGGGCGAAGACCGCGTAGATCCACCGGTTCGGGGCGAGCGCGCGTCCAGCGGTGGATTGAGCAGCCATCTCGATCAAGTGTACGGCAGGAGACCGCCCGCGGGCGTGAACGCGCCATTACCGCTGCCCGCTGGTAGCCGTCGGGCACTGTCCCGACGGGCCGTCGCACGATGCAGGGCGTGTGCGCAACGCTCCCGGCATCCTACGGCCAGCCCGTGCCCACAGCGGGGCACGGCTACCATCCAGGAGTCGCGCCCCTCTGTGGGCGCCGGTGCAATCGACGGATGTCCTGCGAGCCCACACCGCGCCGGACATCCTGCGCCAGCCCGTGCCCGCGGCGGGCCACGGCTACCAGAATATCCAGGAGTCGCGGCCGTCTCTGGCCGCGGGTGCAATCGACGAATGCCCGACGCCTACACCTGTCCGAACTGCGACGCTCACAAGGGTTCCCCTCGTGAATCCCGGTGTTCTTCATGTGATCCTCGTGTCTTTTGTGGTCCTGGCCCCTACCGGAACGGGTTCCCCCCATCCCCTGGCGCCTCCAGCGGCGATTCGTCGAGGCCGAGCAGCTTGAGGCGCGCGGCGTCGTACTTCTCCTTCGCCCGCGCCTCGCGGTTGAGGAGCCCCTTGATCGCATCCGGCCGCAGCACCTCGCCCTCCAGGAAGACCCGGTGCACGTGCTCGACCTGCTTCGACCACGCCTCCCACGCCTCGCGGTACGCCTTCGCGGTCGCCTCATCAACGAATGCCATGGGGGTCACCTCACTCAGGTTGTGCCGCCAAGCTTAGCGGATCAGGGGCCACGGACACCGGCGCGGGCTCGCGAAGGTCCGAGCACCGAAACGAACGTGGGTTGACAACACGGCCAATGATCGTCCAGATTCGTTGAGCGCCCCCTCAATCATCAGGGAGGGACAATGCACCCG
>JAYUAG010000475.1:0-3254 GCA_043741475.1 Thermoflexaceae bacterium
TTCTGCACACTCACCACCGTGCCTCCGCCGAACTTGCCGTGCTGGACGCGGTCGCCGGCCACGAACTCCGCTTCAAGCGGCCGGAACTCCTCGCGCGGCGGTGGTGGGGCTGCAATCACCGTCTCGATGTAGCTGCGCGAGCGTCCCGCCGCCGTGGTCGAGCCCCAGGGCCGCTTTAGCTCCGGGGGGATGTCCTTGAGGAAGCGTGACTCCGGGTTCGAGGTCGAGCCGCCCATCATGAACCGCCGGTACGAGCGCGTCAGGTAGAGCAGGTCCTCGGCGCGCGTGATGCCCACATAGGCCAGCCGCCGCTCCTCCTCCATCTGCCGGGGGTCGTCGAAGGAGCGAATGTGCGGCAACACGCCCTCCTCCATGCCCGCGAGGAAGACGACCGGGAACTCCAGGCCCTTGGCCGCATGGAGCGTGATCAGCGTGACCGCGTTCGCTTCGCCCTCGAGTTCGTCCACATCGGCGACGAGGGCGGCGTCAGCGAGGAAGCGAGCGAGGTCGGTTTCCTCACCGCCCGTCATACCGCTGAATTGCTCCATCACGGCCCGCAGCTGGTCAACGTTGGCGAGGCGCTCCTCGCCCTCCGGGTCGGCCTTCAGTTGAGTCAGGTAGCCGGAGAACTCCAGAACGTCGTCCAGCAGCACCGGCAAAGGCACCGTGCGCTCGTACTTCTGCCGGAGCCCGTTGATCGCGACCACGAACTCGCGCATGCCGGAGGCTGCGCGCCCGGTGACGCCGACATCGAGCCGCCCCTGGGCCACCGCTTCGCAGCCGTCCCACATCGCGAGCCCGTAGTCCCGTGCCCACGAGCGCACGCGCTCGATGCTCTTGTCACCGATACCGCGCGTGGGCACGTTGATCACACGCAGCAGGCTCGCCTCGTCCAGCCGGTTGTGGATCAGGCGCAGGTAGGCGAGGACATCCTTCACCTCGCGCCGCTGATAGAAGCGCACGCCGCCGATCAGCCGGTAGGGGATGCGGTGCCGCACCAGCGCCTCCTCGACCGTCCTCGACTGGGCGTTCGTGCGGTAGAGCACGGCGACGTCGGCGTAACGCCTCCCCTGGGCCGAAAGGCGACGCGCCTCGCTGGCGATGAACTCGCCTTCTTCCTCGTCGTTGTAGGCCTCGTAGACGGTGATCAGGTCGCCACCGGGCCGCGCCGTCCAGAGCCGCCGCTGCGGCCGGCCGGGGTTCTTCCCGATGACGGCGTCGGCCGCCTGCAGGATCGGCGTCGTCGAGCGGTAGTTCTGTTCGAGGAGGATGACGACACGTTCGGGAAAGTCAGCCTCGAAATTCCCGAGGTTTCGGACGTCCGCGGCGCGCCAGCTGTAGATGCTCTGGTCGGGGTCCCCGACGACGGTGATGTTTCGGTGTCCCGGGCCCTGCTGCGTTACGCCGAGACGGCCCTCACCCGTCCCCACGAAGCCGGCCGCGAGCGCGTGGGCAAGGTGGTACTGCACCGGATTCGTATCCTGGAACTCGTCCACGAGGACGTGCAGGTAGCGCCCCGCGTACTTCTCCAGCGTCTCCGGCGACTGCGCGAACATGCGCAGCGCCTCTAGCAACAGGTCGTCGAAGTCGAGAGCGGACGACCCCTGCATGGCGATGACATACCGCTCCCAGGCGCGCGCCGTCACCTCTTCGGGATACGATTTCACCCGCAGCTGGAACGCCTGCTGCGAGAGCATCTCGTTCTTCGCGCTCGAAATCGCGCTCAGGATCGTGCGCGGGCTGAACCGGCGGACATCGATGTTCAGCTCTTCGAGCACCCGCTTCATCAGGCCAACCTGGTCGCCGTCGTCGTAGATGACGAAGTTGCGGTTGACGCCGATCGCGTCGCCATCGATACGCAACCAGCGCGCACAGAGCGAGTGAAACGTTCCCAGGTGGAGGCTGGCGGCATCTTCGCCGAGCAACCTCGCGCAGCGGTCGCGCATCTCCCGCGCCGCCTTGTTCGTGAAGGTGACGGCGAGGATGCGCCAGGGCGCGACCCGCCGTTCGCGCACCAGGTAGGCGATTCGCTGGGTTATCACGGCCGTCTTGCCACTGCCCGGCCCGGCGAGGATGAGGATCGCCCCATCCGGCTGGATGACGGCCTGGCGCTGCGGTTCGTTGAGCCTCTCCAGGAGCTTCGGAAGCGGTTCGGCGGTGGGGGTCACGGGCTCAGCTTAGCATCGGCTCAGACGTCTAAGCGATTGCGCACGAGGGCCGCGTGGGCAGGATGCGCGCTAATTGGTATACTTACGTCCAGGCGGAGGCTTGGGAGAACCGGACTTCATGTTTCTTGCATCGTGGCCAGGGGGCAGCTGGCAGGACACCCTGCAAATTGCCGGATTTATCCTTCTCGTGTATGCCATCGCGATCTGGCTCACGCTCATCTATTGGACGTATCGCGACATTCGCCAGCGCACTCGGGACAGTATCATGCAGGCGTTCTCCGTCCTGCTCGTCACCTGCCTGTTTTTGCCCGGTCACTGGGTCTACCTCATTCTTCGCCCGCGCCACACGCTGGCCGAACTGTACGAGCGATCGCTCGAAGAAGAGGCCCTCCTGCAGGACCTGGACGACCAGAAAGCCTGCCCCACCTGCCGCCGCCGGGTGAAGGACGAATTCCTCGTCTGCCCGTCCTGCCGCACGCAACTGAAGGAGCTCTGCCGGAGTTGTTCGAAGCCGTTGAGCTACGCGTGGTTCGCCTGCCCGTACTGCGGCCTCGAAAAAGCGCCACGGGAGGGCTACGGTCCGCCCGTCCGTCAGGGACAGCGCCCGCCGGCCGTGCCGCGGCCCACGCAGACAGCGCCGCAGCCGACCCAGGATGTGGCCGCAACCAGGATCGCCGCCGGGGCCGAACGTTTCGACCGTCGCCCCGGCCCTCGCGCCGTGCCTGCCTTCGAAGAAGGCCCCGTTATCGACACCACCATCGGCGACTGAGCCACAAAGCGTCCGCCCCGTTATTGTCGCCCGGCGGCGTGCCGCCAGTCGCTCTCCGGCCACGGCGCGCGACTACGCCAATATGGCCTTCAGCGCCTCGCCGACCTCCGCGTGCGCGAACGCGTAGCCGCTCTCGCTCAGCTTCCGGGATTCGACGCGCTGGCTGGTGAGGAGCAGTTCCTCCGCCTGGTCGCTGCCGAACATGAGCTTGAGCGCGGGCGGAGGCAGCGGGAACAGGGTCGGACGGTGGAGCGCGGCGCCCAGCGCTTTCGTGAACTGCGCGTTCGTGGCCGGCGTCCCGGTCACGTTCACGACGC
>JAYUAG010000476.1:0-7628 GCA_043741475.1 Thermoflexaceae bacterium
TTTTCAGACGGAATCAACAGCGTGCCGGAACGCTCGTTGAAACGACGGCCGCAGGCCTTGCAGACGAAGCGGCCGTAGCCGATGGATGTCGCGCCGACCCGCCTGGTCGACTCGGAGGCTTTGCAGTCTGGGCATGCCATATTCTGGCTCCTGGGCGCTTGCTTAGCCCCAGCCTAACCCTCGCGCCTTGAAACCTGACGGAACCACCGGAACAAACAACCGAGCGTGAGGCCGCGCTGGTCCTGCTCGACCGGGCGGCGGCTGCGACGCAAACGAAGTAACACTCAGCGCCCGCTAAGGGCTACGACACTATGGTTTCGACCCACCCCGGTTCATCGCGCAATGCTCGGCTGAACTTCGGCATGGCTGGCATAAGGCCGACAGCAAATCGAGCGCGGCCTGCGCGGCGCTGCCATTCCGCTGCCCAACTGAACGCAAGGAGGCGGGAGCGCTCAGGACAAAACGGGACCGACGAGGCCTCATCTAGATTCGAGAGGTGACGTAACGGGAGGCATTGGGCCGTGCTGGGATGGGGCCCAACGGTTTTTGAGACCGCCGCGTCTGCCATTCCGCCACTTCGGCCTCAGTCCAGTGTAGCCCCTCGCATTCGGATGCTCACGCCGCTCACTTCTTGCACCACGGGAGTATGATCGGCCGAAACGAACCTGACCGGCGAAGGGGAGGGAGACACCATGACCGAGGCAAGTGCAACCAGCGAACGCGTCCGCACACCAATGGACGTAGTCCCGCGCAAGGCAACGAAAGCCGATTCCGCCCGGCTCACGGCCGTCATGGCGCGCGCCTTCGACGACGACCCCTTGGCCAACTGGATCGCCTTGCAAGACAAGCGCCGCGCCAGCCGCATCTACGAGTTCATGCGCCTGTCGGCGGACAAGTTCACGCTGCCCTTCGGCGACGTCTGGACGACCGATAACTTCGACGGCGGCGCACTCTGGAACCCGCCCGGCACCTGGAAGCTCGGCGTGCTGCAGCAGCTCCTGCTTATGCCCGCGATGGTGAAGGTCGCAGGCTGGCGGCGGATCCCGACGGTGGTCAAAGGCATCAACATGGTCGAAAAGGATCATCCCGCGACGCCTCACTACTACCTGCTCGCTCTTGGCGTCGAGCCTGAACTCCAGGGACGCGGCATCGGCGCCCAGCTCATGGCGCCCGTACTGGAACGCTGCGACCGCGAGGGCACGCCAGCCTACCTGGAGAGTTCGAAGGAGAAGAACCTGCCGCTCTATGAGCGGAACGGATTCAAGGTGACGAAGGAAATTGTGCTCCCCGGCGACGGCCCAAAGATCTGGCTCATGTGGCGCGACCCGAAGAAGTAGGCCCCCACCCGTTCGGATGGGGCCGGGGCCATCATTGCGGGCGCATGCTGCTCCTCACTGGAACGGCCAGTAGAGGAGCCAACCACATGCAAGCAGTTGCCGCCCGTCAGCCAGTGGGCGCCTTCACCGATCGGCCACCCATCAACCCCTTCGCCCCGGCGCGAGAACTTGCGGCGCTCCTGCGGGATCCCGTCTACTGGGGCATCGGTGTCCCGCGCGGTGACGGCCGGGCAGTTCTCGTGCTCCCCGGCCTTGGCGGCGGGGACCGCTATCTCACCCCGATGCGTGGCTGGTTGCGCCGGATCGGTTACCGGCCGCTACCTTCGGGGCTAACGCGGAACCCCGGCTGGTCGGAGGAACTCGTGGAGCAGCTCGGCGAGTTGGTCGAGCGGACGGCTGACGAGATCGGGCGGCCCGTGTCCATCGTGGGACACAGCATGGGCGGCCTGATCGCGCGCTCCATTGCGAAGCGCAAGCCGGGCTGCGTCGATCGCGTGATTACGCTGGCAGCGCCACTTGCGATGGCGACCGGTGCGCTACCGGCCGGCCTCCAGTTCGCCGCGATCTTTAGCCGCACCGACCCGATCGTGCGCTACCCGGGAGCGGTCGCGCGAGACCCTGGCGCCGAGACCATCGAGGTGCGCGGGAGCCACACGGGGATGGCGGTGAACGGCGCCGTATACCGTCACGTGGCGCGGCTGCTGATGGCGCCTCGTCCCGTGACGGTGCTCTAGCGGGCGCTCCCCAGCGCCCGCTTCTATTGCCCCTTGCCTCGGCCCTTGCCTTGCCGCTTGTCTGGGAGCCCGCCTTCGATGACGCGCACGGTCCCGTCCGCGACGAGCGCCGTGCGTTCGGCGAAGCGCGCGAGGAATCGGCGGTCGTGCGAAACAGCGACGATCGCGCCGTCGAAAGCGGTCAGCGCCGCCTCGAATTGTTCGCGGCTTTCGATATCGAGGTGATTCAGTGGCTCATCGAGCACGAGCATGCTCGCTCCGCGGGCCACTGCCAGCGCGAGCTGGAGGCGCGCCCGCTCTCCGGGTGAACAGAGGCCCACCAGCCGCAGAGGTGCATCGCCGGCGAAGAGGTAGAGGTGGAGGAAATTGCGGGCCGCCGTCTCTGTGCTTCGCCGCGCTCGTCGCAGGGTCTCCAGGACCGTGAGCCCGCCATCGAGGGTCTCGAGTTCCTGCGTGAGCGTCGCGATTCGCAGGCTCGGGCTGCGCCAGACCTCGCCCGCCGTTGGCGAAAGGCGCCCATCGATCAGCCGCAGCAGGGTCGTCTTGCCGGTACCGTTCGGCCCCGCGACCGCCAGCCGCTCACCGTGTTGGATGTCGAGCGAGACGCCCGAGAGCACCGCTGGCCCGTCACCGTAGGCGAAGTTCATGTCCCTGATTCGCACCGCTTCCCGGCCCGAGGCGCCGGCGCCGCCGAAGTCGACCTTGAGCGCCCAGCCGTGGAGCGGCCTCGCCACGTGTTCATCCGATTCGAGGAACCGCTCGAGCTTGTGCTCTCGCGACTTCGCCACGGCCGCCTTCCGGCGAGCGTGCCTGCGGACGCCGGGTTCTCGCGGCGTGGTGTTGCGTTCGATGTTCAGCGCTTCGCCTTTCAACCGTGCGATATCGGATTCGACCCTGGCGACGTACTCCTGCTGGACCTTCCACTGACGCAGCTGTTGCTCCGCCTCGGCCTCGCGCGTTTCCACGCTGGCGGAGTAGTTGCCGTTGAAGCGGCGAAGGGTGTGGGTGCGGCCATCGATGGCGAAGGTGGCGGTCGTCACCCGGTCCAGGAATTCGCGGTCGTGCGAGACCACCAGCACGGCGCCACGGAACCCGCGGAGAAACTCCTCCAGCCATTCGAGTGCGTCGATGTCCAGGTGGTTCGTTGGCTCGTCGAGGAGCAGGACGCCGGGCGCCGATGCGAGAAGGCAGGCCAGCGCCAGCCGTGTCTTTTGGCCGCCGCTGAGGTTGGCGAGGGGCGTGTGGGACGGGATGTTTGCAAGTCCCAGCCTCTCGGCGATCGCCGCGGGGCCCGCCCCGGAAGCAGCATCCTGCAGGCTCGTGAGGGCCGCTTCGTACTCAACCAATGCGCCTTCGCCGCCGTTGCCAAGCGCGGCCGCGGCGGCTTCCAATCGACCCTGCGCGTCGCCGGCCTCGCCTGCGGCAGCCAGCGCCCGGCCAACGGTCATCCCGGCGGGCCATGCTTGCTCCTGGCCGAGAAAGCCGGCGCGGACGCGCGGCGCCAGGGCGATGTTCCCGCGGTCCGGCCGCAGGAGCCCGGCCGCACAGCGCAGGAGCGTGGATTTGCCGCAGCCGTTAGGGCCGGTCAACCCGGCGTGTTCGCCAGCGTTGAGCACGAGCGAGACATCGTCGAGTACGGCCTGGGCGCCGTAAGACAGGGAAAGCCTGGAAATCTGAAGCAAGGGGCGACTCCTCTCGATGGGAGGCGCCCGGGCAGGGGTGTCTCCGCGTCTAGCGAACGGCGGGAGAGGAATTCTGGTCTGTCAACGGAGCAACCCCTTTACGACTGACGTGAAGTTTACGGCCGGCCCGGACGAAGGGCCACCAGCCGCACCGTGCCCAGGGCCAGCGATTCGCGGCGCTCGATCATCCAGCCGACAAGCGGCAGGTTGTGCCAGGCGTGGTCGGCGATGATCATCGTGCCACCGGGACGCAGGACGCGGCGCACTTCGTCCAGCATCGCCTCCGCGACGGAGCACGGCACGTGGCCGAGCGTATGGAGGGCGACCACGGCGTCGAAAGCGCCGTCCGCCCAGGGCAGGGCGGTAGCGTCGCCGTGGCGCAGGTCTACTTCGTCGCCCACTGTCGATTTTGCGGCGGCGACCATGTAGGGCGAGAGGTCCACGCCGGCGACGGTGGCGCCGGGGACGCGGCGGCGGATGCTGGCGAGGGCGCGGCCCGGCCCCGTCCCGATTTCGAGGACATCGGGCGCGCCCCGTCGCTGGAGGATGGCGGTGACACGGCGCAGAAGTCGCGCTTCGCTCCCCATGTTGTAGATGCGCCCGACGGCACGGTCGTAGCGCCTCACGCTGCGCGGAGAGAGATAGCCTTCCGGGAGCAGGTGCCAGCGGCGCAAGTACCAGGGAGCATAGCCGACGGCCGGATCCGCGAGCGGCGCCGCGCGCGCCGCCGCAGCCAGCCGGAGCCCGTCCTCTGGCGGCAGGCGCTGGAATCGCGACAGCGGATGCTTCAACGGGGACGATTCTACGCGCGCAAGCGAACAAGCGGATCCCGTTGGCGATGGCCCGGACACGGCTGCGTCGCGTAGAATCGGGCGCACTCCAGGAGGCGCTCATTGATTACCATCGTTGCGAAACTGACCGCGGTCGAAGGCAAAGCGGACGAACTGCGCGCTGTCCTCACCGAGATGGTGGGGAATGTAAAGGCGAAGGAGCAGGGCAAAGCGCTCGCCTACTCGCTGCATACGACCGACGCGGACCCCAATACCTTCATGTTCTACGAACAGTACGCGGACGCGGCGGCGGTCGAAGCCCACAAACAAGACCGAACACATGGCGGCGATGGGGGGCAAGCTCCGCGGGCTGACGGCCAGCCGCCCCGTTATCGAGCGCTACAGCCAGATCGCCAGCGTTGGCTGAGGCAACCTACTGCCTGAGACCGGCCTTGAAGACCGCGCGCACGCTGCGAAGCGCCGTGAGGTCGGTCGTGGGGTCGCCTTCGACGACCAGCAGGTCGGCGCGCTTCCCCACTTCAAGCGTCCCGCGGTCCGCGAAGCCGAGGATGGCGGCGCTTGTGCTGGTCGCGAGTCGCAGCGCAGCGGCTGGCGTCTTCCCGGTCAGTTCCGAAAGGACCTCGATCCCGCCGCGCAATTCGTCGTGCGGCACTCCGGGAATGCCACAGTCGGTGCTCATGATCAATGGGACACCGGCGGTGAACATCGCCTGGAGCACCTCACCGCGGCGGCGGCGCAGTCCATCGTCCGGCCAGCGCCGCCAGCCCACAGAAATCGTCGGCGAGACGACGATGCCCTTGCGCGCGATCTCCGTCACGACCTCCGGGTCGAAGTCCACGACGCCCTGGCCCGTGAACGAGCAGTGTTCGAGCATGTCCACGCCGGCCTCGACGGCGACGCGGATGCCCGCTGTGCCGTGACAATGCGCCGTCACTTTTCGCCGCAAGCGGTGCGTTTCTTCGATGCAGGCGCGGAGCTCGTCGACGGTGAACTGGGCGGCTAACGTGTTCGTGCCGCGCGTCATGTTCCCGCCCGTGGCCATCACCTTTATCCAGTCGACGCCCGCCTTCACCAGCCCGCGGACGGCCTTCCGGATCTCGACCTCGCCGTCCGCTTCGCCGCCCATGAAGTGACAGTGGCCGCCCGTGGTGGTGATGGGCGCGCCCGAGACCACCAGATCAGGCCCGGCCGCAAGTCCGGCGGCGATCGCCTCGCGCATTTCGATGGCGAGGGCTGTGGGCGCGCCGAGGTCGCGGACCGTCGTGATCCCGGCGCGGACCATGGAATGCGCGTTCGCCGCCATGCGCAGAAGCATCCGCCCCGGTGAGTCGCTGTCGTAGACGGCGCGCCAGTCGGCGGCAGCGTTGAAGCAAAGGTGCGCGTGTCCCTCGATCAGGCCGGGGAGGACTGTGCAGCCCGAGATGTCGAGGTCCGCCGGGGCGCCTGCATCCGCACTCATGGCCCCGATCACCGGGCCATCGATGACCATGTCTGTCGGCACGGGCGCATCAGTCAACCCATCCCAGACCATGCCGCCCCTCAGCGCCAGTGCGGGCACTTCAGCTGGCCGCCGTTTCGGCGGGTTCGAAGGCGTTCTCGATCCCGAATTCACTAGTCGCCAGCCGGAGGAAGTCGCGCAACGGCGGCGCAACGGCGCGGTTACGGAGGATGTGGATGCCGACCTCTCGCTGCGTTGGTTGCTCCATATCGCGAATTTCGACGCGCGCGAGTGTGCCCTGTTGAATCTCACGCTCCACCAGCACGCCCGGGAGCACGGCAATCCCGAGCCCCGCCTCGACCATGCGCTTCGTAGCCTCCATAGAGTCCAGCTCCATGACCGATTCAGGCACGACGCCGACGCGCAGGAACATGCTGTAGATCAGGCTGTGGTAGCTCGAGCTGCGTTCGAAGAAGAGGAAGGGTTCGCGGCCCACCTCGCTCACGTTCACCTTGCCCCGCTGAGCGAAGGGATGACGCGGTTGCACCACGAGCGCCAGGTCGTCGTTGTAGAGGTGGACGGATTCGATCTCGGGGTGCTGGCTCAGCTTCGTGATGGCGACGTGGCTCTCGCCCGCGAGGAGCCGCTCAATCATCTCTTCGGTGGTACCGGTTGCGAGGTGGATGTGGACGCGCGGGCGCGCCTCGCGGAAGTGCTTTATCACCGCCGGCAGCACATAGGTGGCGACGCTGTCGCTTGCGCCGATGCGGATGCTGCCGACATCGCCGTGCCGGACGGCTTCGATCGCGTCCGTGCCCTCCTGGACGGCGGTAAGCGCGCGCTGGGCGTGGGGCATGAAAGCCCGGCCGGCGTCGGTCAGCGTGACGCTGCGGCCGGTGCGTTCGAAGAGCCGCTCGCCGAGCTCCCGCTCCAGCGTTTGAATGCGGGCCGTAACCGATGGCTGCGTCAAGAACAGCGCCTCGGCTGCGCGGCTGAACGAGCGGTGGCGCGCCACCTGCAGAAACGTCTCAAGCTGGGCGATTTCCACTGTTTGCATTTAGAGGTCCCTTCCCTTGAACCAGTCCGCGTTGACTTTCGTGAATGCGGCCCACTGCTCTGGGACACTGTTCTGGTCGAAGATCGCGGTCACCGGACAGGCCAGTTCGCAGGCTGCGCAGTCGATGCACTGGTCGGGGTCGATGTAGTACTGCTCAGCGTCGTCCGTCGTGTGGATGCAGTCGACCGGGCAGACATCGACGCAGGATGCGTCCTTCACGCCAATGCACGGCTCGGTGATCACATAGGCCACGGGTTCGGCCCTCCACGACGGCTAGAGCGGTTCGACGCCCCGCTTATACACTACAACGTCGCCGAGAACACGCGCCTGGCAGGCGAGGCGAAGGCGCGGGTCTTCGGCCGCCTTCGGGCCCCGTTGGCGAACGATGTTTTGGCGTTCATAGCGTCCGATCGCGCTCAGTCGTCCCACGCCAGAGATGACTTCGAGCGAACAGTTCGTGCACTCCCCGTTGCGGGCACAGCCCACAGGCCAGTAGTAGCCCGCACGTTCCGCCGCTTCCATCACGGAGTCGCCTTCGTGGGCGGTGATCTCTATCCCCGATGGCTCGACGCGGACGCGTGGCATACGC
>JAYUAG010000477.1:0-3249 GCA_043741475.1 Thermoflexaceae bacterium
GGCCGGTCCGTTGACCTTCCGTCCCGCGCCGCCGATTATCCCCGGTGTGAGGGACCGCCATCCGGCGGAGAGGGACACCATGCCACCACGCGCCGCGACCGATGAACCGAGGGTCGCCAGATGGCCCGCGTAAGCCCCCAGCATCTCGAGGCTCGCCGCCAGAGCATCTTCGACGCCGCCCAGCGCGTCTTCGCCCGCCGCGGACAGGCCGACGCAAGTATGGCCGAAATCGCCACCGAAGCTGGTATCTCCCCCGGCCTCATTTATCGCTACTTCCCCAACAAACACGCCCTCGCCCTCGCCTGCGTGCAGGAAGGCGGCGAACAGGCCGTCTCCGAATGGCACACGATCACCAAAGAGGTGGGAGACCCTGGCGACGCTTTCTCCCGCATCGCCCACAAGTCCTTCGCCGAACTCAAGCTCCCGGACGCGGCCGACTACACTCGCCTCATGGTCGAAAACTTCCTCAACGCCAGCCGTTCGCAGGACCCGGAGCTGCGCGAGGCGCTCATTTACCAGCGCAACGTGATCGCCGGAGGACTCTGCGAAGCGCTCCAGGGCATGGCCGATGCGCACGAGCTTCCCCCCGAGATCGACCCGCCCACACTTGCCCAGGCGCTCCTCGCCTTCTACTACGGGGTTCGCATGAGTCACATGGTCGACCCCACCCTCGATGCCGACGCCATGCTCACCCAGCTCGAAATCCTTATGCAGCGCGCCACCCCCTGCGCCTGAGCGAACCGTCGTCAGTACCGCGCGTGACAGCACACGGCCCCGGGAACTGCGCCTCGTCATTAGCCCGCGCGCCAGCAAGGGCCCCCGCCCGTCGCAGCTACGCCTCGGGCTTGGCGGCCAATGGCTGCGGGCGACCTCCTGGTCGCGACCGGGGAAGTACTTCGTCCACTCCGCCTCGGTGAGGTTGCGCCCGGCGAACCGGCGAACGGGCCGCAACCGCATCCTGTCCCGTATGCTGCAAGTCATGGGTGAAGTACGAGTACGCGTCAAACTCTCCAACAGCTTCGACATCGAACGGGCCGCGTTGGGCGAACAGGTTTCGCTACGGGAGGTAGATGTGGAGGCGGTCGTCGATACTGGAGCAATCCGGTCGGTCATACCTGAGGAAGTCGCGAGGGCGCTGGGGCTTCGAATCCTACCCGGCCGGCCCGCGCTGCTGGCTGACGGCAACCGGGCGCCGGCGGGGCGCGCGGAAAACCTGCGTTTCGAGATTCTTGGACGACTGACCCAGGAAGAAGCGATCGTTTGGGGAGACGAAGTGCTTATTGGCCAGACGACGCTCGAGGCCACCGACCTGGTCGTCGATTGCGCCAATCGCACCGTCTACCCCAACCCCGGCAACCCTTCCGGGGCGCTGAAGGTCCGCCGGGCGAGGGCCGAGCGGTATCTCGTTGGCTTAGCCGACCACCGGTGAGGGCGGCCCTGCGCACGCGCCCAATTCCCAAAGAAGCCATCGCTGATGGGCGACGAGACTGCCATCAGATGAACTACCGAAGCGTCCACCAGACTCAGGCCGAAGCCAATTCCTCGAAGCGAATTCTCTTCGCGGCCCGGTCGCCGAAGGGAATGCCCTCTGGCCCCAGCCCAAAGTGTGTGTATAACCCGCGAAGTAGCTCGAAGGCCTGCTCCTCCGCTGTCGCGCGCACGGCCTCCACGGAGAAGTCTTGTTGGTCAGGGGCCGGCCTCCGCGGTTCCGAAAACGGCCGCCCTGGCATCCCGGACGCGAGGAGGAGGGGGCGTCGCGTGCCCGTATTCATGAATCCCGCCCGGATGGCGCTGGGACTGGCCGCGCGGGAATCCAGTCTCTCAGTGACGAAGCGGCAGAACTCGGCCACACCTTCAACCAGCACGAGCGAGTTGATGAACGGCTCTCCGCGTTGGCTGGTCGCCCATTCGAGGCGATCCTGACCAACCACGAAAGTGCACTGGCCGTCCGGGTAAAGAGAGATCGAGGCAGTGCCTGACCTCACTCGTCTAAGACCTCCTCCAGCGACCAGCTCCATTCCCGGCCCGAAGTCGAGATTGAATCCATGCGTGCGAAGACTAGGCGGCTGCTCGAATTGCGCGCGAAGCGTGTTGTGGCCGCGCGAATGAAGGTCATCGAGTTCCACCCTCGTGCCCGGACGGTTCTGAAGGTAGAGGTACGCGCCGGTTTCGATGCCAGCAGCTTCGGCTTCTTCGCGCACTTTCTCCTCATCGAAATGAGGGAGGCCGTGAGGCGTGCCTGGCTGAAGATCTCCCTCCGTCCTGATTCCCAATGCTCGGGCCAGCGACAGCGCAAAGTCCGGTGAGTCTGGTTCTCCAACAGACCGCAGTCGCTTCCCCTGGCGAATCAACTCATGGACGTAAGCGGCGCGAACTGGTGGGGTTGTGGCGCCATCACGAATGAACAGGCCGATCTGATTGGTCCTCAGGCGGCCATCGTCGGTCAGCCCCTCAGTCACGATGAAGTATTTCTCATGGTCCGGTTGCGCGGGGACGTGAATCGTCAGCAGGCCCTTCTCATTGGCGCCCTTCCAGGCGGCGCATCCGAGTTTGCGAACCGTGGGGTACACATACCGCTCGACCACCTGACGAATCTGATCACAGTCGAGCAATTCCAGCGGCACAGGCGTAATCTGCTCCGCCAGCTCCTCGCTCCGCGTCGCGTCCTTCTTCGTCAGGACGCCGACGACGATGTATCCCCCGTCGGCGTTTGCGAGAGCGCTAACGTCCTTCGCAATCTCGAACTTTCCTGCATCGGTCGCGAGCTGATATGGCTGTGACTTAAATTCAAGCCAATCGGACTCAGGTGTCTCGAGGATGTCGCCGAACCCCGACACCATGTGCGAGTGCGATCAGGAGTTGTTGCTCGTCGGTGACGGCCATGACCAGAGTCTAGCAGGCCGCGGCGGGCTCGTAATCGCCGCGCCCGCCGCCCCGCTCCTCAGCTCTGCTTCATCGATAGCGTCTGCTGCAGGTCCATGCGGATGCCTGGGCCCATCGTCGTCGTCATCGTTACCGAGCGGATGAACTGGCCCTTGACCTCTCTCGGCCGCGCGGCGGCGACCGCTTCCATGAGCGCGGCGAGGTTCTCACGCAGGTTCGCCTCTTCGAAGCTCACCTTGCCCACGGGCACGTGGATGTTCGCGAGCCGGTCCAGCCGGAACTCGACGCGGCCCTGCTTCGCCTCGTTCACGCTCTTGGCGATGTCCTCCGCGCCCACGACCGTGCCCGAGCGCGGGTTCGGCATGA
>JAYUAG010000478.1:0-3247 GCA_043741475.1 Thermoflexaceae bacterium
TACGGGGCTGTGCAACAGCGACGTGCGCGTTTACCTGGGCGAGAAGAAGGCCGCCGCCGGTGTGATCACCGGCCACGAGATGACGGGCGAGGTGGTCGAGCTTGGCGCGGGCGCGGGCGCGACCGTGGGAGAGGTCGTGGGCATCTGCCCGATCCTCTGCTGTGGCCGCTGTTCCTTCTGCCGCGAAGGCTTCCGCAACCGCTGCCCGTCGCGCCGCACGCTGGGCTACGACCTCGATGGCGGCATCGCCGAGTACGTCCGCGTGCCCGCCCAACTGGTGAGTCTCGGGCATCTGCTGCCGATGAATGTTGAGACGCCCGCACATCTTCGCGCCCTGCTCGAGCCGTTCAGCTGCGTCCTTAACTCGATCGAGTCGCTCGGGGTGCGCGCCGGGGCGCCGTTCGCGATCGTCGGTGGCGGGCCGATGGGGCTGATGCACCTGGTCGCCGGGCAGGCCTACGGCGCCGGGCCGATCGTCGTCGTCGAGCCCGACGCGGCGAGGCGCGCGGTCGCGCTCGAACTGGGCGCGGACGCCGTCTTCGCGCCAGCGGATGCGGTCGCCGGTACCCGCGACCTTACCCACGGCGAAGGCTTCCCCGCGGTCACGATGGCGGTCGGGTTCGCGGACGCGTTCCCCACCGCGCTGGACCTCTGCCGGCGGCTAGGGACGATCAACCTCTTCGCCGGCTTTCCGCCCGGCTCAGACCACGCGCTTGACCTGAACCGTGTGCACTACGACGAAGTGCGCATCCTCGGGACGCAGAACGCACCCTTCCACCTCTACCACCGCGCGGCGCAGATGATCGGGCGGTTGGCGAAGCTCGACCGTCTCGTCACGAACCGCTACCCGCTTTCGGCGGCGGCCGAGGCGTACGCTGCGCGCCTGGGGAAAGACGGCCTTAAGTCCGCCGTCGTCATGCTTCCGTGACGCAAGGTTTGTCGCGCCGAACGACGACGAAGGCATCCGAACCGCGCGCGTAAGCAAGCGGGCCGTATCGACCAGGCCCAGGGCTGTGCTGCCGCCCGCTCCCGTGACCGTCGCGATTCGAACTGAGCTGGATCGGATCGTGACGAACCGCTATCCGCTCGCCGACGCGACTCGCCTACACGTCACCGCAACAAGAGCAGGGTGGACAGCGGGAGATTAACGATCCGTGGATCGTTGAACGGTAAGTCGTCCTGAAGTGTCACGAGCACGCCGAATGGGGCGTTGTAGACGGACTTCTCGATGAAACTCCGGAGCCCCCGCGTATCCTCGTGGGTCACCCGATTCCGGTACTTGAGCTCGATCGGGATGCGTTGTTCACCCACCGTCGCGACGAAATCGACCTCCGGTTCGGCTCCCCGCTCGGGGAAGTGGGCCACGCCCAACCCGGTGATTGACTTCAAGAAGTAACCGGCGGCGCTCTCGGCGATACGGCCGGCGAGGTCGTGGAGGTGAGGGCTTTCCGCCAGTCCGGCGGGGTGCAGCGGCACGACTTCCTGGAGCCAGCTGGCGCGCAGGGCATGATCGCAGAGGCAGAGTTTGGATGGGCCTCGCGCCTTCTTCAGGCGCAGTTCCAACGGCTCGACCAGCCTCATCAGGAGCGTGCCATCCAAAAACTTGAGGTATGCCAATACCCGGTTCCAACCGATGTTGGCGTCCATAACCCTTTTCAGCTCGTCGAGGTAGAGCGCCTGCCGGGGCGACTGTCCGGCGTAGCGGCAGGCGAGCCGGAAGACCTCTTCGAGCAGGTGCTCGTCGCGCTTCGCCCCTCGCGGCCCCATGCGGAGGTCGTGCTTGATGGCGCGACGGATCACCGTCTCGTTCAGCATGTCCGACAGTTCGCTCCAGGGCACGTCCTGGTGCTGGTGAGCGACGGGATAGGCCCCGCGTTCTGAGAACGCCACGAAGGCGCGGTCTCGCGCCTCGCGGTTCGCCTCGCCAAACGCCCGCAGCTCGGTCCAGAACGCCCGCTCTTTGAGCGGTGCGAGGCCGTTCACCGGGTGAAACTCGGGGATCGGCGGATCTCCCCGAATCAAAGCCACTTCGCGGAGGAACAGAGGCCCCATCTCGATGGTGCTGATACGCCCCGCCAGGCTATCCCGGCCATGTTCGATGCGGAGCGCCGAGCTACCCGTCACCATCACGCGCACGGCGCTCGAATCGACGAGGGACTTGAGCTGTGGCGCCCACGCGTCGAGGTTCTGGACCTCATCGAAGAACAGGTACGCCGGTGTCCCGTCTCTTGCCACCTCGTTGAAGGTGGACCGTAAGCGGTGCTCCGCGAACCAGTCAGACAGCTGGAGGATCGGCTCGTCGAGCCTTCTCAGCGCCGGCAGCTCATCGAATTGGACGAAGAATATTCGCCGGGGCTCCACCCCTTCATCAAGCAGCGATTGAATGACCTGGTAGACAAGCGTGCTTTTGCCCACCTGACGCGGGCCTGAGACAACCGTCGCGGGAGCGAGCCCCGACTTCAGGCGACGAAGCGCAAGCGGAAACGCCCAGCGGCGCGTGGGCGGCAGGGGAGGAAGCGGTCTGCCCGTCCACCACGGGTTCATCCGCTCGAGGTCGGACTCAAGCCGGAGTGGGAGCGTCTTGAACATCGGTTCCACCGCAGCTCCCTCCTCGAGACGAGTCTACGCCCTTCCACCGGCTGCCTGATCGGACGCCGTGCGCAGCAAGCGCGGGCAAACGAGTGACGCATCGACCGCGTGGCCGGAGCCCGGACGGCTGGTATCCTCGGCCCATGCCCTTCCTCAGGCTGTTCGTGCTCGTCGTCGTCATGGTCGTGGGCGCCGGCTGTGGCGACAGCACGGAGGCTCCGCCTGCGCCTGCGCCCGCGCCAACGGTCGCTCCCACCCGCCCGGTGACGGTGCTGCCGACACGAGACATCACCGTCACCGGAAACGGCAAGACGGAGAAGCTGATCGTCGAGATGGCGACCACCAACGCCAACCGCACGATCGGCCTCATGAGCCGTACCGCGATGCCCGAGGACGCGGGCATGCTCTTCCTCTTCCGCAACGACCTCAGCCTCGGCTTCTGGATGCACAACACCCTCATCCCGCTGGATATCGCCTACCTCGATGCGAACGGGAAGGTGTTGGAGGTCCGCCAGGGCAAGCCCCAGGACGACGCGATCCTGACGCCGAAGCAGCCCTACCGGCACACCTTGGAGGTGAACCAGGGCTGGTTCGAGCGCCATGGGATGGGGGTGGGTTCGGTTGTGTCGCTGCCACCGGATGCCCCGGCTGTGGAGTG
>JAYUAG010000479.1:0-3246 GCA_043741475.1 Thermoflexaceae bacterium
CAATGCCGCCCCCGCCGAGCCTCCTCACCCACGACGACCTCTTCCTCTTCAACGAAGGCACGCACTCGCGCCTCTACGAGAAGCTCGGCGCCCATGTGCGCGTGGTCGACGGCCTTTCCGGGGTGAATTTCGCGGTCTGGGCGCCGGCCGCCGAGGCTGCCTCCGTCGTGGGCGACTTCAACGGCTGGACGCAGGGCGCGACGCCGCTGGCCGCAAACGGGTCTTCCGGCATCTGGGAAGGATGGGTCGCAGGACTCAGTTCCGGCGCGGTCTACAAGTACGAGATTCGCTCGCGCCACGACGGCTATACCGCCCTCAAGGCCGACCCCTTCGCCTTCGCCGCCGAGCTCGCGCCGCGTACAGCGTCCGTGGTAACTGACCTCGGGTACGAATGGTCAGACGCACACTGGATGGCGAACCGCCGCCACCACGCCGCCCTCGACCGGCCCGTTTCCATCTACGAGGTGCATCTCGGCTCATGGATGCGCGCTCCCGACGCACCCGAGGCCGTCCTCGGCTACCGCGACCTCGCGCCCCGCCTGCGCGACCACCTGCTCGCGATGGGCTTCACCCACGTCGAACTCATGCCCGTCATGGAGCACCCGTTCTATGGGTCGTGGGGCTACCAGGTGACCGGCTATTTCGCCGCCGCGTCTCGCTACGGCAGCCCCCAGGACCTGATGTACCTCATCGACGTGCTGCACCGGGCGGGCATCGGCGTGATCCTCGATTGGGTGCCTTCGCACTTTCCCCGCGACGAACACAGTCTCGCGTTCTTCGACGGCACGCACCTCTATGAGCACGCCGACCCGCGACGCGGCCTCCATGCCGACTGGGACACCCTGATCTTCAACTACGGGCGCAATGAGGTGCGCTCCTTCCTTCTGAGCAGCGCGATCTTCTGGCTCGACCGCTACCATGCCGACGCTCTCCGTTTCGACGCCGTCGCTTCGATGCTCTACCGCGACTATTCGCGCAAGCCGGGCGAATGGCTGCCGAACCGGCTCGGCGGGCGCGAAGACCTGGAGGCCGTCTCCTTCTTGCGACAGGTCAACGAAGCCGTGTACGCCTTCGATGAGGGGTGCCACACCTTCGCTGAGGAATCGACCGCCTGGCCGATGGTTTCGCGGCCGACCTACCTCGGCGGCCTCGGTTTCGGCTACAAGTGGGACCTCGGCTGGATGCACGACACGCTCGCCTACCTCGCCCAGGATCCTGTCCACCGCAAGTACGACCACGGGAAGCTGACCTTCCGCGGCCTCTACGTCTGGACGGAAAACTACACCCTCCCGCTCTCGCATGATGAGGTCGTCCACGAAAAGGGCTCACTGCTGGCGAAGATGCCGGGCGACGATTGGCAGAAGTTCGCCAGCCTGCGCTTGTTGCTGGCGTACCAGCTCGGTGCGCCCGGCAAGAAGCTCCTTTTTATGGGCGCCGAAATCGCCCAGTGGCGCGAATGGGACCACGACCGCAGCCTCGACTGGCGCCTGCTCGAACAGCCCGCCCACGCCGGCGTGCGTGACTTCGTGGCAGATTGCCAGCGGCTCTATCGCGACTCGCCTTCGTTGTACCAGCTCGACACCGAGCCCGCGGGCTTCGAGTGGATCGATGTCCACGACACCGCCCAGAGCACCCTCAGCTTCCTCCGCAACGACCGTGATGGCGACGAAGTCACGGTTGTGGCGCTGAACTTCACGCCCGTGCCCCGCCACGGCTTCCGCATCGGCGTGCCGCTCGCCGGGCGCTGGGAGGAGGTGCTCAACAGCGACGCGGAGTGTTACGGGGGCAGCGGCCAGGGAAATTGCGGCGGACTGACCGCGGAAGCGATCGAGGCACACGGCCGGCCATACTCCTTGTGCGCCACGCTCCCACCCCTCGGCGCCGTCTTCTTCCGCCAGCGAAGGGACCAACAAAGCCGCGAGCGATAGCGAGCGTCGCAGGTTCGAACCATCCTGTGCGCAAGTCGAGGACTTCGTCGCGGTCATCCACGCTCGCTACCGCTCGCGGCTCCGTCCGGCTGCCGGGCCTTTCTCTCGCCTTGCCAGACGTGCGCAACTCCGTTTCCCCGTTGAAACGGGCGTTCGTATACTCCGGGAAGGCCCAGAGCGGCGGCCGTCATCCGTCCATTCGTACGAGGTTGCCCGTGCCCAAGCGCAAACGGCGTGAACAGCATCACATGCGCCAGGAGGCCCCGCGCAAACGTTCTTACGAGATAGGGAGCACGGCGCCGAACGATGTCTACCGGCCCGGGTTCCCCATGAACATCTTCGGGAACATCCGCCTCTTCGCTTTCATCGGCGTCGCCGTGGTGGGCGTGATGGTCCTCACGGCAGTCCTCACTACGCAGCTGAACAACAACAGCCCGACGCAACACATTCCTACCGCTACGCCCACGGCCACGGTCGACCCCAACGCGACACCCACGCCATCGCCCGACCCCTCCGCTTCGCCCTCCGCCACGGGCACGCCCGACGCGAAGAAGTTCGACAAGCCCGAACAGGTGGTCGACGCGGCGAAGTTCAAATACACGGCACTGGTGAAGACCTCGAAGGGCAACTTCACCATCCAGCTCGACGCCGATGCCGCGCCGAACACCGTCAACTCCTTTGTCTTCCTCGCCCAGAAGGGCTACTTCAACGGCATCGCCTTCCATCGCATCGTCTCGAACTTCGTCATCCAGTCGGGCGACCCGACAGGTACCGGCTCGGGCGGCCCCGGCTACAAGGTCACGGAAGAGCCCAACCAGGTTTCGAACAAACGGGGCACGATCTCGATGGCGAAGAGCAACCGCGCTACCGACTTTGGCAGCCAGTGGTTCGTCAGTTTGAAGGACAACCCCGGCCTCGATTTCACCAACCCGAACGACAAGTTCTACCCCTTCGGCGTTGTCACGGAAGGCCTGGACGTCGTCGACAACATTGGCAAAGCGGGCTCGGCCGGTGGGGTTCCGGCGGAGAAGGTCACAATCACCGAGGTCGTGATTACAACGACGCCGAAGTAGCGCGCACACGAGCGTCAGCGCCTCGAATATCCTTAGCCCGACCGTCAGGGTCGGGCCGCCCAACGACATAAATCTTGGTGTCCTTGGCTTGGTGGCCAAATTCTTCTGGTGCCGAAGGTGGGATTCGAACCCACACGGGCGTGAGCCCAACGGTTTTTGAGACCGCCGCGTCTGCCATTCCGCCACTTCGGCGCCTGTCGCATTGTTGAATCTAGGAGACCTCCTCCCGGGCGTCAATAATTGAT
>JAYUAG010000480.1:0-7604 GCA_043741475.1 Thermoflexaceae bacterium
CCCGGAGGATCGTAGCGAGGCGGGCCGGTTCAGCCTTCAGAAGACGCGCCAGCTCCTTGCCCGCGGTGACGGTGAAGTCGCGGGCGTTCGACCCGAACGCCACCGCGGCCTCGCGAATCGCAGCCGAGAGGACGGCGTCGTCGCAGAGCGGTGAGGCCGTCAGCAGTGCAAGGAAGGCGCCATCGCCCGCCAGCCGTACGGTCTCCTCGGCGGTCGCGGGTTCGACGATGCCGAGCAGCGGCGGCGGGGCCGGCGGGAGCGTCGGCCGTACGGTTTCGCCTTCGCGATACCCACAACTGACGACAGTTACGCGCGTGCGCAGGAGAAGGCGCAGCTCCGGGTTCGCCGCCATCACGGCGTCGGCGGTCTGGCCCGGTGCACCCCGTGGCTGCAGCGGGCGCGTCGGGTCATCGGGGCCGCTCTGCGTATCTGCGACAACGCCGAGGCTCGACCACGGCCCTTCGCGCACGGCGAGCAGCTGGCCGAGCCGGAAGGGCGCATCCGTGTAGCGCTCGTAGGCGCAGACGAACGAACGCAGGCCCGCCTCGGTGACGCGTGGTTGCTGGTGGTCGTGGCTGATACCGCTCATACAGCCCTCCTGCGCTTGCTCGTCTGCTTACCGCCGGGGTTCGAGCGCATACCCTGGCGGAAGGCTTCGGCCTCGAGCAGCCGGCTGAACTGCAGCCGGTCGCCCATCGAGATCACGGCCGCCTCGTGCGCTTCCTGGAGGACGCGGGGGTAGCCATCGCAGCGTGCGCACTGGTCGACGATCGCCGCGTGGAGGCGGTCGACCTGTTCGGCGGAGGTCGCCCAGTGGGGCAATTCCACGCGCGCGAGGTCTGCGCCGTTGCGCAGGTAGAAAAAACAGGTCTGGTGGGTGTCCTCGAACATGCTCTCGACGCGTTCCGCTCGCTCGCTCCGCGCCCGGAACATCGCGCTGCGCTCACCCTCCCCAAGAAGGCGGCCGAACAGCTGGCCGTCGGTCGCCGGCCACGCGGGAAGCCCCGTCCGCGTCTGGAGCGCGCGCAGGCTCGTGACGACGTCGCTGGAGCGCGATCCCGAGACATAGGCGCCGACGGAAAGGCCATCGCCAACAGCCTTAAGCTCGTCGAGCGCCTCCTTGGTGCGCGCCGCCGCCTCTTTGCGGACGGCTTCAGAGACCTGGCGAGAATCTAAATCCCAGGGAAAGAGCGTGCCGTCGAGTAACAAGGTCACAGGGCCGAGCGTAGCCCTCTCGCGCGCGTGGAGGGCGCCGGTCGAGAGTTCGCGGGCGTCGCGCTGAAGGTTGACGCCCCAGCCAAAGGCGACCGCTTCGACGCCGACGTCCTCTCCCTCGTCGTCGCTGGCGACCGGGCCGACGATGGAGGTCGACTCGATCAGCGGCGCCCCGCCCGGGACCCCATAAGGGAGCACCACGGCGCCGATGTTGATGACGAAGCATGGGACGAGTTCGAACCGGTCGGGCTCGATGCTGGAGCCATCGGCCGAAACCACGGTCATAGGTGAGAAGGCGGGGGCCGGGCGAGCAAGTGTGAGCGGTTCACTCAGCGAAACGGCGTACGGGCGCGCCGTGCCCTCCATCGCCTTGCTGATCGCGGCGTCACCGGCGGCCGGGTCGGCCGCCCATTCCTGGAGGGCTGCCCCCGCGAGCGCGAGGCCGCGATCCATCGCCTGGAGCTGCGCGCGGTAGCGCTCGATCACTCCCGGAAGCTGCCGCACCACCGTCGTCGTTTCGAGCGTCACGGTCTCGCCTCCCCGCTGCGCAAGACACGCGCGTCGCCCACGCGGCGGGTCACCTTCGCATCGTCCAGGTGTTCGAGGAAGGCCTGGGCGTACTTCCGGCTAGTGCCGAAGAGGTCTCGGGTCTCCCCAAGGCTGATGCTCCCATGACTGAGGATGTGCGCCTTCACGTTATCCACCATCTTCCTGTACGCGCCGGGGTCATAGACGACGCCCGCCCCCGTGTCCACTACCAGTGCAGCCTCGACGAGGTAGGCCAGGAGGCCAGGCTCGGGCAACCGGTCGGTCGGCGGGCTGAACGCGCCTTCGCGAAGGGAACGCACGAAGGCCTCCACCTCGGACTGCTGGCGCGCGCTAAGGCTGGCGGCGTGACCGGGAGGCGCTAATCCCGCGCCGCGCTCTTCGAGGCGGCCCGCCTCCACTGCGTGGAGGATGACGGTGTCGAAGGTCGCGGTGTCTACCCTCGCGGCGCTACGAACGTGTTCTCGCGGCGCGGCCGCGCGCAACGGGCTGGCGGCGAGAAAGCTCAATGTGGCCTCGGCCGCGCGGCCGGCGGCAGAATCGAGCCAGACGCGGGCAAACAGGCGCGCCCCGTTCTCGACCAGAGCGCCCGAGCCACGGAGCTCGCTGGCCGCTGCCTCCGCCTCGGTGGTTTCGAGGTTCAGGGCCTTCGCTGCCTCCAGCGTTGTGCGCGGCCCCGCGAGTAAGAGGTCGAGGAGGCGTTCCGCGGGCGAACCGGCCAGCTGCCGTTCGAGCGCGGCGAGCGTGGGCGCGTGGTTCCTGCGGTGGCGGCGAGCGTTGACCGCGACCACGATGCCGCCCCCCGCGGTGTCGTTCGAAGTGCGGACGATGCAGTGGTCGCCGCGGCCCACGGCGATAGGATTCTCGAGTACGACCTGTGCCCAGGCGTCCTCGCCGGGGAGGAGGGCGTCCCGGTCGAGCAACCGGATCTTCCCCTCAGACTCCGCGGTCGCACAGAGGAACGTGATGCCGGCGTCGTGGGCGAGGGGGTGGGCCAGTTGCCTTGTCGCCTTGATCCGCAGGTCGACGACGCCGGCCGGCTTCAGCGCCCCCGGCGCCGCGAGCACCATGCCGCGTTCGATCTCCTCGGCGCGCACGCCGCTCAGGTTGACGGCCGCGCGTGTGCCCGGCTCAAGCCGCCCGACCTTCGTCTGGTGGCGCTGCAGGCCGCGGATGCGCGCCTTCAGGCGGCCGGGCTGGAGTTCGACCTCCTGGCCCACCTCAAGCGCGCCGTCCACGAGGGTCCCGGTGACCACCGCGCCGAAGCCCTGGACCGTGAATGCGCGGTCGATCGGGAGCCGCGGCCGCCCGAAGTCCCGTTTCGCCGGGGTCGTGTCGAGGGCGGCATCCAGGGCGCTCAGGAGGTCGTCCAGGCCCGCACCCGTCGTTACCGAGGTGCGTACTTTCGGCGCTCCCGCGAACCGTGTACCCGCCAACGTCTCATCGAGTTCTGCCTCCACGAGCTCGACGTAGTCCGGCTCGACCAGGTCGCACTTCGTGATCACGACGATCCCCGCTGGCACGTCGAGCAGGTCGAGGATGGCGAGATGTTCTAGGGTCTGGGGCATCGGCCCCTCGTCCGCGGCTACCACGAGTAGTGCGAGGTCCACCCCACCCGCCCCCGCGAGCATGTTCTTGATGAAGCGTTCGTGTCCTGGAACGTCGACGATCGACACCTCGCGCCCCGAGGGCAGGGTGAGCCAGGCGAAGCCGAGGTCGATGGTGAGGCCGCGCTCCTTCTCCTCGCGCAGGCGGTCGGGGTCGATGCCTGTGAGAGCGTGGACGAGCGAAGACTTGCCGTGGTCAACGTGGCCGGCGGTGCCGATGACGGTCAAGGTTGTAGCCCCGCGATCCGGACAGATGTTCGCATCATACGGGCCCGCGACGCAGGCTGCGAGCGGAGGGGTGCGGTTCACGGTTTTGCATGGAACCGCGGCGGCCGCGCAGCCAGTCCGAACCGCGACGGTCACGGAGCGGGTTGTGTCACACGGCGGCCAGGAGGTGGTCCACCGCGTCGCCGGGCGTGGTCGCCGCAACCCGCTTGCTCACGCGCGCGGTTCGGATTCTGTGGGCCGAGAGACAGCAGCCGGTGGCACACGTGCCTCATGCAAAACCGTGAACCACAGCCCTGAGCGGAGCTAACTTCCCTTCCACACTGCCGGGCGTTTCTCCCGCGAGGCGGCCATGCCTTCGCGTGCGTCATCCGTGGCGCCCGCCACGCGCCGCATCGTCTCGCCGAAGCGCACCGCAGCGACGAAGGGCGCCTCCTGGCCGCGCGCGGCCACCTCCTTGGTCGCGCGGATCGCGAGCGGCGCTGCCTTGCAGAGCCGCTCGGCGAGCGTGTTCGCTTCCTTCATCAGCTGGTCCGGCGCGACGACCTTCCAGACGAGACCCATCTCCTTCGCGCGCTTCGCGTCGACGCGGTCGCCGATAAGGAGGAGTTCCATGGCGTTCTGCCAGCCAACCTTCTTGGGCATGCGGATCGACCCTTGAATCGTGGGCACGCCGAGCTGCACCTCGGGGAAACCAAACTGAGCCGCCTCGCTGGCGATGACGAAGTCGCAGGCGGCGACGAGCGTGCAGGCGAAACCGAGGCAGTAGCCGTTGACGGCGGCAATGATCGGCTTCCAGATCTCGATGCCGTTTTCCAGCGAAGTGAGGCTGGGCGTCTCCCAGAAGGTCGACTTCGAAGCGTCTCCGGCGCCACCGCCGCGGAGGTCCGCGCCCGCGCTGAAGGCGCGGCCGGCGCCGGTGACTATGCCGACCCAGGCTTCGTCGTCGTCACGGAAGGTGACCCAGGCGGCGTTGAGGTCCGCGCGCAGCTCCGTGTTGATCGCGTTGAGGGCTTCGGGGCGGTTGTAGGTGATGGTGGCGATGTGGCCGTTGCGTTCATAAAGCACGGTACCGGGCATGATTCAGACTCCAGGGGAAGGGTGGGGACGAATCATACGGGGTGGAAGGGGTTGGGGGGACGAGACCGGACCGTCAAATCTTTGTGGGCGCCACCAGCCAGGTCGACGCCGCGGCCATCGCCTGACTCAGCTCCGGCAGAATCTGACCATCCACGTCGTAGCTTGGCGGCACGACGGACACATGGGCATGGCCCCATTCCGAGTCCGCCATATCTGCATCGCTATAGACGCGGCAGCCCAGGCGCCGGAGTTCGCCTGCGCGGAGGGTCAGCACACCTTGTCCGGGCTCGGGCGCGCGCTCCAGCAGAGCGGCGGCGGGCATGAGCGAAGTGTCGTAGAACGACAGTTCTCGCTCCTGCTGCGCGGGGCGGAGCTTGAACGCGACCGGTTTCACGTTACCCGTGGTCCGATCCATCGCGCGCTGCTGGGCTCGTCGCATGAGCCGTGTGTCGTCGGCGAGATCGGAGTCACGCTGCTCGCTCAATCATCTGCCGCACGATTTCGTCTTCGTTGGTTCTCTTGGCCACGAATGTCAAGGATCTCGTCTCCAGGTCTTCGACCATGAGATGAAGGTCGCCGCCGCTCGGCGACACGTCGATAACGAAGTATCGCTGCCCGCATACAGCGGTGATTTCGATGGAGCCATCGTCGCCAACGGCCACTTCGATGGGGAGTGCCGGGGTGCGAACCGCGAGGTGCTTGAGTAACTGCGCCGCTCGCTGGTACGACCCAGCCTCCGGCAGATCGAATCCGTTCCGCTCGGCCGCGTCCCGCGCATCACACAAGGCCGCAACCAGTGCCTGCTCCCGCCGATCGTCCATGGAGCAAATAGTAACGCGATTCCCGGGTGAAGCCCATCGGTCCGGGACGCTCTTGACCAACAAAGAGCGGAGAGCTGGAGCCTCGACGCGGATTCGAACCGCGGACCTAGCGTTTACGAAACGCTCGCTCTGCCAACTGAGCTATCGAGGCGTATCAACGAGCGTACCGCCTGCGGCCGTCTTCGCTCAATCGGACGGCGCCGCGTTCTACGCCTCGTACTTCGTGATCACCAGGCAGCTGTTCTGGCCGCCGAAGCCGAAGCTGTTTTTCAGCGCGACTCGGACATCGGCCCGCCGGGCGACGTTGGGTACGTAGTCGAGGTCGCAACTCGGGTCTGGCTCTTCCTGGTTCACGGTGGGGTGGATCATGCCCGTCTCGACCGTCTTCACGGTGGCGACGGTTTCGACGCCGCCGCTGGCGCCGAGGCCGTGGCCGATCATGCTCTTGGTGGCGCTCACGGCGAGGCGGTAGGCGCCTTCGCCGAACACTCTCTTAAGGGCGGCGGTCTCGGCTGAATCTCCGAGCGGAGTGCTGGTGGCGTGGGCGTTGATGTAGTCGACTTCGTCCGTGGTCACGCCGGCATCCTTGAGCGCGTCCACCATCGCCCGCGCCGCGCCTTCACCGTCCTCCGGCGGTGCGACGACGTGGAAGGCGTCGCAGCTGCAGCCGAAACCGGCGATCTCGGCGTAGATGTGGGCGCCGCGCGCGAGCGCGCGCGTTTCGCTTTCGAGGATCAACGCGCCCGCACCTTCGCTGGGGACGAAGCCGTCGCGCTTGCCATCGAAGGGACGGCTGGCGCGGGCGGGGTCGTCGTTCTGGCTGGTGAGGGCACGCATGACGCTGAAGCTGGCAAGTCCAAGTTCGCTGATGCCGGCCTCGCAGCCGCCCGTGACGGCGAGCTCGGCGCGGCCTGTGCGGATAAGCATCGCCGCTTCGCCGATCGCCTGGGTGCCGGCGGCGCAGGCTGTGCAGATAGTGCCGTTGTAGCCGCGCAGCCCGAACTGCAGCGACACCTGGGCCGCGGCCATGTTTCCGAGGCTGCGGGCGAGATAGAGCGGGTCCACCTTCATGCCGCCGCGCGCGGTCAGCGTCTGGACGGCTTCCTGAATGTCCGGGTAGCCGCCGCCGCCGTTACCGATAAGGACGGCGATGCGGTCGCGGTCTTCGTGTTTGAGGTCGATGCTGGCGTCTTCGATCGCCTGGCCCGCGGCGGCGACCATGAACTGGGCGAAACGGGCCATGCGGCGCGCGGCTTTGCGCTCGATGAAGCGGCTCGCATCCCAGTCCTTCACTTCGCCCGTAACCTTGCAGGGGAAGTCGGCGGGGTTGGCGAGTTGCATCGGGCCGATGCCCGAACGGCCGGCGACGAGGCCGTCCCAGAATTCGCCGACGGTCTGACCGAGCGGCGTGATCGCACCCATACCCGTTACGACGACGCGCGTGCGACTCCGGAGCGTGCTGTTCATCGATTGGCAGCGTAGCCCATGGCGGGCGAAGGATCGAAGCGATCGAAGGCGCGCTAGAGAGGCGTCCGCTACGATTGCGCTCCGATGAGCGAAGACCGCGCCTACGCTGCCGCCGGGGTGAACCTGGCCGAACGCCAGAAGTGGGCGAAGGGGCTGCCGGCGATTCTCGCGCAGGCGCGGCGGCCAGAGGTGCTGAGCGACGCCGGGCCTTTCAGCGGGCTGTTCCGGCTTGGCGAGGGGTACCGCGACCCGGTCCTCGCGGCCAGCGCCGACGGTGTTGGCACGAAGGTGAAACTCCACGCTGCGGCCGGCCGGCTCGACCTCTGCGGGCCGGACATCATGGGACACAGCGTCAATGACATCCTCGCTTGCGGAGCGCGTCCGCTGTTCTTCCTCGACTACATCGCGGGAAACGGGCTCACGAGCGAGCAGAAGACGAGCCTCGTCGAGGGGGTGGCCCGCGCCTGCGCCGCCGCCGGTTGCGCTCTCCTCGGCGGTGAAACGGCGGACATGCCCGATGTCTACGCCCTCGGTGACTTCGACCTCGCGGGCTTTATCGTCGGCGTGGTCGAGCGTGAGCGAATCATCGACGGGACGAAGATCGTGGCAGGCGACGTGCTCCTGGGCATCCCCAGCTGGGGGC
>JAYUAG010000481.1:0-7595 GCA_043741475.1 Thermoflexaceae bacterium
ATCATCGCCGCATGGCATCCGCGACATTAATCCCCGCCGCTGGAGCCGACTTCGTGGCTCGATTCGAGGAGCTGGCGTCATGCTGGGAGCGCGACACGAGATTCTATTCGGACTCAGAGCGACTGCTGTTGCACCAGGCGTATCAGCAGATCATCGGTCTGGGACCGGAGGCCATTCCGCTGCTGCTTGCAAGGCTTGAGGAGCGCGGCGGCCACTGGTTCTGGGCCTTGGCATGCATCAGCGGCGAGGATCCCGTACCTGACGGCGCCGATGGCGACGTTGCTCGCATGCGCACGGCGTGGCTGGAGTGGGGCCGCGCCCGCGGCCTGACGGCCTGACGGGTGGATCCTCGAACCGACGGGACCGAGATCGAGGCCGCCTTCCCTGGCCTTCGCGGCACTGGGTGGCGAATTACGAGTCCATCGAGCGACGCATACAACTTGTTTGGCTTGGGCGGTTGGTGACCCATCGCGCTGGTGGTGGCCGGGACCCGGCCGCACGTATTGGCCGCAGGGGATCGCGCGCGAGGCGACTGCGGAAGTCTTCCGCGAGCTGCTCACGAGCATCGGGTTTGCTGTTGCAGCGGACGCGTCATTCGCCGGGTCCATGGAAAAGCTCGCTCTGTTCGTCCATCGCGACAAAGTGGTGCACGTCGCCCGCCAGCTTCCATCCGGGCTGTGGACGAGCAAACTGGGCCAGTCATTTGACATCGAACACCCGCTGGCGGCGCTCGAAGGCGACCTGTACGGGAGCGTGGCTCTTGTGTTTGGCCGCCCTCGAGCCTCTGAACAGACGTGATCTACGGGCGGGCTACTTGCCCACGAACACCGGCTGGCGCTTCTCGATGAAGGCCGTCCGCGCTTCCTGGCCGTCGCGGCTGGCGAAGGCGCGGCCGATGTTCGCTATCTTGTAGCGCAAATGCGTCCAGGTCGATCGCCGTTGTCGCCTTCTGCAGGTCGCGCTTCGTTAGCCGCGCCGTGATCGGCGAGAGCTGGGTGAGCGATTGGCAGTAGTCGTGGAAGCGGGCTTCGAAGCGGTCGTCGTCCACGACTTCGCCGACGAGGCCGAGGGCGAGCGCTTCGTCCCCTTCGACGGTGCGGTTTTCGAGGAGGAAACGCATCGCTTTCTCGTAGCCCATCGCCTCGGGGAGGATGTAACTCAGGCCACCGTCAGGCGAGCCGCCGATGCGCGGGTAGCCGGCCATCAACCGGGCGCTGCGCTTCATCATGCGCACATCGGCCGACATCGCGAGCGCAAGGCCACCGCCGACGCATGCCGAGGGTGAAACGGCTGATCCAGGAGCGGTCGTCGAATTGCCCCAGCCCAACCGCGGCCTCTGGGCGCCGAGTCACGCGAAGATCAGCCCGGGTGAGTGGTTCCCTGGCCGAAGGTACCAGCCTCAGCTGCAGACCGCCCTCAGGCTGTCGCGGTTGTGGCGCCGCGCACGCTCCGCCCGCCAACGACTCAGGTTCCACGTCCGCCAACCGCCGTCGCCGATCTTTCGTTGATCGATGGCCGCCGCAAGGCGGCAGCGCTCCGGACCGGCCAGCCGGTCCAGGCCGGCGATCAACGCGGGCATCGCGTCGGGACTCAAGCCCGCTGCGTAGGACTCGTCGAAGTCTCGTTCGTCCGCGGCGGAGAGGTTCTGGGACGCGATCAATCCGTCCGGGTTAACCGCGTTGAGCGCGAGCACCACCGCGAGCGCGGCAACGGCGGCGCCGAACGGGAAGCCGTCGCGATGGTCGCGGAGCACCGTGAGTCCGAGCCAGGCGAGCACCAGGGCGACCCACCCCATGAACGCGACGGTGTAGAGGCGGAACTGCGTCAGGCCGTAGGTGTCGACGTACAGGTTCATGCGGCGCAACGCCGAGGCGATGACGACGAAGACAAGCAGGACGAGCGCTGCCGCCAGGGTGGTGTAGAGCCGTCCGCCACGTCCGCGCAACGCCCAGTGGCCAAGCAGGATCACTGGCACGACGAGCGCGGCCACCGCGACCAGTTCGAAGAATCCCCGGCGGGCGTACTCCGCGTAGGTGAGCGTTGAGGAGGCCTCCACGCTCCCGGCCCCACCGAACAGGTATCGAAACTGGACCGCCACGAAGGCGAGGAAGAGGAGGTCGAGCAGGCCGAACACGACGGCCGCTTCGATCCGGCCGAACCCCGCCCAGTTACCGACGTTCGCACCCTGGAGAGGCTGGCGTCGTTCTATCCAGACCAGCCAGAGGTAGCCCGCCGCAAGCCAGGCGAAGACCACGACGAGGGCGATGTGTCCGGCCGCCTCGCCCGGAGACAGTGGCGCCGAGCCCGCCAGCAGGTCGCTGAAGAAGACGTCCGCAGAAGCGAACAGTGCGCCGAAGAGGATGAGGAGCGGCAGCGCGATGAGGAGGCCGCGGGCGACAGCCCCGGACCGGTGTGAGCGGGCGCCACGGGACAGCTGCAGCCAATCGGTATCGGCGATGAGGAGGACGCCGGCGCCTCCGCCAAGGTGAGCTACGGACAACACAACGTTCCAGCCCCACTCGGCCACGCCGGCGACGCGTGCGCGTCCCGACCGGGCGGCGAACGCGACCATGCTGAGGCATCCGATGGCGGCGCCCCCATTCAACACCTGGAGCACGGGTGAGGCGCGGACGGTCAAGAGCGCCGCGAAGAGACACGCCGCAAGCAGCCAGGAAAGGCCTCCAGCCGCACGCAGGTCGGCTCGCCGGGCAAGCGGCAAGCCCACGGCAAGCGCTGCCACGATGACGAGCCAGAGGGAGACGTTGAGTCCCCAGGGTCCCACTCGAAGCAGGGCGTCGCCCGCCATCCCGGCGACCAGCGCGGCTGCGACCGTGACCGCGGCCGCGGGATGACGCCGCGCTCTCGAAGGCGGTTCTGGCGGGACGAACTGCGGGATGTTCAACGCTGGTGGAGGCGGCGTCGCCGCGCCCTGCGGCGGCGGTGGAAGGGCGTCGCTCATGGGCGCCTCACCGTAGATAGTCGTCTTCGCGCGAGCGTGCGCTCAGTTCCAGACGAAGCGTGGCGCCGGGAAGTTCCGGTGTCCGTCCGGGGGTGACGCGGAGCCTGATGCCGGGGGCGGCGGCGAAGCGGACAGGGCGCCCGCGTGATAGGTTGAGCGAGCGCGGTTCCATCCGAGGTTTCCGGTAAGGGGCGGGTGTTTGCGCTCGAGGGCTCCGGCCGATGATTCGCACCCCGCGCAGCTTCCTTGAGCGGTTCGGCGCCGCTGGCCCGCTGGCGTCCGGTGGGCGGCCCCGAGTCGTCGCGGACGCTTCGAGCGCCCTGGCGCACCGCGTGGCCGCCCGCGTTGGAGGCCGTCTCCTTGGGGAGCGGGCGGATCACGGCCCTGGGAAGGTCCGCATGGCTGTTCGAGCGGGGCTCTCGAACGCGCGGCCAGGCGCGGCGGCGGCTGATCCGTTCACGCGCGACATCGTCCGGTTGGTGGCCACGTTCTTCTCGGTCGTGGCGGTCGACGCACTCGTCGTGTCCTTGATGACGCACCGCCTGAGAGTCTGGTTTCCGCTCTGGCTCGATCCCTCCTGGGCCACGCGCAGCGACCCGTGGGTCGTGTACTCACAGTCATATCTCGCGGGAGTGTTCCTGCTCCCCGTGCTCAGCCACATCGTCGATCGCGACTTCCTGGCGCGCCGTCACCCTCGCGTCCGGGCGGCGTTCTGGGCGACCTGTCTCGGCGTCCTCGCCTTCGTGGGGTGGTGGAAGGGCTCGCTCATGGTTGAGCACAACAAGCAGCGCGAAGCGATCGGTTGGGCGGCGCTCACCGCCCTGATGTGGACGATCATCAGCATCGCCGACGTGATGCCGGAGCGCCTGCGGACGATGACTCGCGGGCGGCTGTTGGGCGCGCTGCTGCTCGGCGTGTCGTGCTTCTTCCTCGTCATGGCCGTGCTGGACCCGCTCGTGCAGCTGCGGGTGCAACACATCGGCTGGTCGAGCGGACTGATCATCGAGATGGGCTTCTTCGTTCCAGCAGGCATACTGCTGCTCCTGCTGTCGCGGAAGCTGAGGCGCGCCTGATGAAGGCCGTGACCTTCGACCTCCACACGCCGCGCATTGCAGCGTCAAAGTTTCTCAGCCGGTTCAGCCAACGCGCCCATGTGGCGGGATGGAGTGCAGTCCGCTGCCAGCACGTGCCCGATGCACAACTACTGGGCAACGACTGGGTGATCATCGAGCCGAGCCTTGCAGGCGTTTGCGGCAGCGATTTGATGCAGGTGTTCATCAAGTCCGGGTACGACAATCCTCTGTCGGCGGTCGTTTCGGCGCCGCACATCATGGGCCACGAAGTCGTCGGCGCCGTAATCGAAACCGGCTCGGCCGTCCGCCGATTCAGGATTGGCGATCGCGTCGCTGTCTCACCCTGGCTGTCGTGTACGCCGCGCGGCCTGCCGGCTTGCGAGTCCTGCGCCGACGGCCACTACCCGCTCTGCAGTAACTTCTTCGAAGGAAATCTGGCCAGGGGCATGCACGCGGGAAACTGTCGCGATGTCGGCGGCGGATTCGCCGAAGCGATGTCGCTCCACGAATCGATGCTCTTTCCCATCCCCGAATCGGTGCCGTTCGAGACGGCGGTGCTTGCCGACCCGTTCGCGGTCGCGCTTCATTGCGTCCTCCGTGCCCCGCCAGAGCCAGGCCAGACCGTTGTCGTCTACGGGTGTGGGTCGATCGGCCTCTTAACGATCCACATTCTCTCGGTGTTGTTTCCCCGCACGACGATCCTCGCCATCGATCAGGACGCTCGTTTGGAGGCGCAGGTGGAGAAGCTCGGCGCCCATTCGTTGTTCACGACCCGTGGACGCGATCTGGTCGCCGAGGTTGGCGAGCGAATGAAAGCAAAGATCCGCCAGCCGATGTTTGGGCTCCCGTGGCTGCAGACCGGCGTCGACCGCGTGTACGACACGGTGGGCTCGGCAGGGACCATTGAGATTGGCCTCCGGATTTCCCGGCCTCGCGCGTCTATCGTCATGGTTGGGGTCGCGCCGCCGAAACGCGTCGAGTGGACGCCGCTCTACTTCAAGGAGATTTCACTTCTCGGCTCAAACGCGTACGGACTGGAGACTTTCGAAGGCAAGCGCACGAACGCGATCGAAATCTACCTGGATCTGCTCGCCCAGGAGCGCCTGCAACTCGGCCAACTGGTGACGCACCGCTATCCGCTCGAACGCTACGCGGACGCGTTCCTGGCGTCGCATCAGAAGGCCACTTCGGGCGCAATCAAGGTGGTCTTCGAGCCGAAGCTGAGCGCTTCCGGGGCCATCCCATGACAACCCTCACCCGAGGCGACCCTGCCCCGGACTTCCGTGGACGCTGTTCGGATGGCATCGAGCGCTCGCTCGCGGACTACAGCGGCCACAACCTGGTGCTGGTGTTTCACCGCCATCTGGGCTGACTGCCCTGCCGCGAGCATGCGTCGCAGTTGTGGCGCGCGAAGGGAGAGCTGGAGCAGCTGAACGCGGATGTCCTTGTCGTTTCCTTCGAGCCGATGGAGCGCGTCCGCTGGTACCTGGAGGACGTCGATTTCGGCTGGCCGGTGCTCGCCGACCCGGGGCGCACGCTCTATGCCGCCTATGGGCTGCGCCGCGGGAGCGTGGCGCGGGTTTGGCTCTCGCCGCGGACGCTCGCGTTCTATGCCCGGGAACTGATCCGCGGCCGTCTGCCGCGGCGGCCAGCCGGGGACACGCTCCAACTCGGTGGCGATTTCGTCATCGACGGTGAGGGCGTCCTGCGGTTCGCTCACAGCAGCGTCGAGCCCGCTGACCGGCCGCCCGTCGCCGAACTGCTCGCTGTGCTGGCAGGGGACCGGGCGTGAGCCGATGGGACCGCACGAGCAGCGAGCCGAAGTCGGCGGGCACAGAGAGAATCCCTACCCGCGCCACTCCGGATGCGCCTGGCGCCACTCCAGGTTAGCTCGGCGGCAGCGGTCGGGCGGACCAGTACTCCCCTTCTCCCGCAACGTCGGGAGAAGGGGATGCGGAATGAGGGCGGGGCGCCGGTGAGGCGCGACAATCACCAGAAGTCAAGTGGTATCTGCGCTAGTTGAAGCTAAAGTCTGCCTCCTGGCAGTCCTTGTTCTTCGTGGCGATCGCATTCAGACGGTCGCGCAGGGAGGCCGGCGCCTCACGGCTCTCGATGTCCCCAAGGGCGTCAAGGTTCTTGTTATCCTTGATGCTCTTCAAGGCAGCTTCCGTAGCCTTGACCACGGTGTTGTGGTAGTCCTTCGCGTCAGCGGGGGGGTTCGCTTTCTTGATCGCGTTTACATATGTCTCGAGCGGCTTGACGATCAGTTTCGCCGCCTCCGCTGCAGTGGCGGCCGCGTTGTTTTTGCCGAGCTTCTCCAGATCCTTGTTGAAGTTCAGGAGTGCGGAGCAGACGCTGGCCACGTACTTCTCGTCGGTGCCCCCGCCTCCGGACGACCCGCCACTCGGCGACCCGCCGCCGCCACATGCGGCCAGGCCGAAGGAAAGGGCGATTCCCGCGGCAGCGATGCCGGGGAGGAGGATTTGTCGCATGTTCACGATTATCAGCTCCAGGAGAAGTCCGCAGGCGCGGTTGAGCGACATCATAACCGATCATGCGCAGACGCGCCTTACCTGAAAGGAGACCGGTCCCGAGCGGCATGGCCGTTGTATACTCCTGCATCAAGAGAGGGCGCGTGAGCAGTCTGTCACAGTTCGGGTTCCCGGAGGTCATTCGACACTACCGTCTCGAGAGGCTTCTTGGCCGCGGGGGTATGGGCTCCGTCGTCGAGGGCGTCGATCGGCGGGACGGCACACGCGTCGCGATCAAGCTCCTCCACCCCCATCTTGCCGCCGCCGACGAAACGTTCCGCGACCGCTTCGAACAGGAAGCGCACATCGTCGCGCTACTGCGCTCGCCGTACACGGTCCATCTGCTGGATTTCGGCGTTGAGCAGGGCCTGTATTTCCTCGTGATGGAGTACATCGAAGGGCAGAACGCGGCGGTGCTGCTGGCGAACGGACCGCTCGAACCTGCGCTCGCCCTCCGGATCGCGAGTGAAACCGGCCGGGCGCTCGAAGAAGCGGCCGCTCGCGGCATCGTCCATCGCGACATCAAGCCGGAGAACATCCTGCTCGACGGCGAGAACCGGGTGAAGCTCGCGGACTTCGGGATCGCGCGGCAACAGGCGTCCCCGGGCATGACGGCGGTAGGCGGCTTCGTCGGCACCCCCGCATATGCGGCGCCAGAGCAGGTGCGGGGCGGCAACGTCGACCAACGGACCGACATCTACCAGCTGGGCGCTACGCTCTATCACTTGCTCACCGGACACCCGCCGTTCGGCGGGGCCACCACGAGCGAGGTTTTGCGGCAACACCTGGACGCGCCGGTGCCGATGGCCGCCCTGATGCACCTGCCCGATGGCATCGTGAACCTGATCCGCCGCTCCCTCGAGAAGGATCCTCTCGACCGCTACCAGACTGCGCCCGAACTTGTGGGCGCGATCGACCGTGCGCGGAACTCTCTCGCCCGTGGCTCCCAGCCCGGGGTCCCGCTACGGAGCGGGCCCAGCGTGGCGCCCGTTGCGCCGGCAGCGGCTGCAGGGTCGTTCGATTCGCGTTCGC
>JAYUAG010000482.1:0-3229 GCA_043741475.1 Thermoflexaceae bacterium
CGCCGTACGTGAATCGACAACGATCCGGCTTGTCGTGGTCGAAGCGCCACGCGACGTGCAGGTGCTCGGGCGCGTGATCGCCTCCACCTCCCTGCGCACAGGCCCGGGCGAGACCTTCCCGGAGGTGGGGACACTGCGAGCGGGCAACGAGGTGCGGCTCGTCGCCCGCACCTCCAACGGCGAGTGGTTCCTCATTGATGACGCAGCCCAGGGCGAACGCTGGGTGAGAGCGAACGCGATTCAGGTAGACGGCGATGCGGAATCCCTGCCCCAACGCGACACTGCGAGCACGCCGACGCCCGGCACCACGTCCACCATAATCGCGACCGCGACACCGGCGCGAGCCACCACGCCGACGCCGGCCAGTGGGCCCCCGGACTTTGTGCCGACCGATGCCCGCTTCGTCTTTAGCGGCGCGGGGAGGATCGCTCTGCGGATCACGATCCGGAACGATGGTGGGAGTTACAGCGGTCCGCTTGTCATCGCCCTGACGACAACTTCACCGGGACTGGTGGCGGGCCAGCTGGTTTTCGACGTCACGCTTGGCAACAACCGCAGCACGACGGTGGATTTCGACGTAATCGTCGCGCCGCAGGGAAAAGTCGACGTGACCGCGCGCATCGACCCTTCGAATGCCGTGCGTGAATCGAACGACGACAACAATTCTGCGACGTTCAGAGGCATCTCTGCGCCGGTCGAGCCGCCCAACATCGATGCCGGTGTGACGGTGCAGCCGGGCCCGGCGGGGAGCATCATCGTCACGGTGCGCAACAGTGGCGGGCCGCTCGCGGCGACGGAATTCCGCGTGCGCCTGCGCGTCGGGGGACAGGAGCAGACTTCCTCGAAGACGGTGGCCCTCGGCACGGGCGAATCGACGACGTTTACGTTTGCGAAGTTCGCCAGCGGCGACGGTATCCTCGAGGTGAGCGCCGGTGGGGTGCCCGTGGCCTCCGGGACGTTCACGGTCGGCGGGAGCGCAACGGCGAGCGCGACTGCACCCACGTCCTCCACGACGCCCACCAGTCCGGCCACAACGGGCGCGACGGCAACGGCCATAGCCACGCGGACACCATGACCTAAAGATGGCGCGGAAATCGTACGTGGCGCCCGCGCGTTACGTCGTGCGCGACAGCTGTTGTCGTGGGCGTGACCCTACAATCGGGCGATGGATGCCGTCGAAGAGATTAAGCGGCGGATCGACTTCGTTGAGTACGTAGGGCGAACGACGCGCCTCCAGAAGAGTGGCCGCAACTTCAAGGGCGTGTGCCCGTTTCACACGGAGAAGACGCCGTCGTTCTATGTGTTCCCGGACCGCGCCAACTGGCGTTGCTTTGGTGCATGCGGCGAGGGTGGCGACCTCTTCGCCTTCGTCCTGAAGCGCGAAAACGTGGACTTCAAGACGGCCCTGCGGATGCTGGCGCTCGAAGCCGGCGTCGAGCTTTCTCCGGAGTCTGCTGCCCGCAAGAGCCGGACGGACCAGCTTGGTGCGGTCGTATCGGCGGCGGTGGACTACTTCGAGCGCCGTTTGCGCGAAGCCAGCGGCGATGCGGCGCGCGCTTATGTCTTTGAAAAGCGCGCGCTCAGTCCCGATGTAGCGTCGCGGTTCCACATCGGCTGGGCGCCGGACGAATGGCGCGGCCTGAGAGACTATCTGGCGAGCCGCGGCTATGAGGAGCGCGACGTGGTTGCGGCGGGGCTCCTCGTCGAACCGGAGAACGGTGGCACGCCCTATGATCGTTTCCGTGGCCGCGTGATCATCCCCATCCAGGATGAACGGGGCCGTTTCGTCGGCCTCGGCGGGCGTGGGCTCGCGGGCGAAGAGCCGAAGTACCTGAACTCTCCGCAAACCGACCTCTTCGACAAGGGGCGGACGCTCTATGGCCTGAACTTCGCGGCTGACGCGATCCGCGCGGAGGGCGTGGTCGTGGTGGTCGAGGGGTATATGGACGTGATTGGGCCGCACCAGGCGGGGTTCGCGAACGTCGTGGCCACCATGGGGACGTCGCTGACCGAACACCACGTGGGCCTTTTACGGCGCTTCGCGAGCCGTGTAGTCCTCGCCATGGACCCGGACGCCGCGGGCATGCGCGCCGCGGAACGGGCGGGCACATTGCTCCTCGGCTTCGACACGCCAGAATCGGCCGCGCAGTCCGCACAGAGTGCCCAGGCGCTCACCGCGAACAACGACCTTGATCTGCGCGTGGCGACGCTGCCGCCCGGCAAAGACCCGGACGAGGTTGCGCATGACGACCCTGAAGGGTGGCGCACAGCGATAGCGAACGCGAGGCCGTTCGCGGAATTCTTGATCGGACGGTTGATGCGGCCGGCGCTTTCCGATTCGCCGATGGAAGCGAGACAGGTGATCGAGCGTGTGCGCCCCGTGCTGCTGGCGATTAGCGACCCGGTGGAGCGGAGCATGTACGTGCAGCGCATCGCCCGCCAGCTGGGTGTGGGCGAAGCGGCCGTGCAGGAGCGATTGCGGGCGCCACGGCGGCGAGCAGCGACTTCACCAACGGTTGATTCGACGGCCGCCGAATCGCGCACCGCCGAGTTCTTTTTGCTGGCCGTGCTCCTCCGCAATCCAGCGCTGAGAGCGACCTACGGACGCATGATCCCGGACCAGTTTTTCACCGGAGCAGTCGACCGCGAGGTCTTCAACCGATGGGCACAGGGCACTGGAGACGAGGCTGCGGAGCCCGAGCAAGACGCAGCCGACCCGGTCGCATCGCGTCTCAGGGAGCTGGAAACCTACCGGCTGCCGCCGCTCAGCGACCAGCAGGCAGAGCAGGTGGCCCGTGCGAAGATCGATGAAATCCGGAAGGAGCGGGACGGGGTGCATCTTGCGGCGGCGAGTGAGCGGATGGCGGATGTCGTGCGGGAACTCGGAGAGAGCGCTACGGCCGATATGGTCGCGGGCGCGTGGAAGGGCTATCCGCCCCCGCCAGAGCAGCGGGAAGCGGTCGAGACGGTGATTGAGGTGCACCAGCTGTCGATGAGCATGCACCGGCGGGAAGAGCCATTGGCGGGCTGACGGAGCGAGGCGAAACATCGAAGCGAGCGTGGTTCAAATGCGAACGGCATTCAGAACGCACGGAACGCTATTGCTCTTTTCCGAGGTATGCCGTTCAGTAGGGGTGGGCGGCATTATTTTGCACGGCAAGCTGGGAAACGGTTGAAGGGGTGGGCCTTGGTGGGCTTGCCTCGAGCGAAGTAGGGGGCATGCGCAGGC
>JAYUAG010000483.1:0-7566 GCA_043741475.1 Thermoflexaceae bacterium
CGGCCTTTCTTGCGGCAAGATGTCCCCGCCGCATCCTCGCGGCCCGGGGACCAGCCGTGGAGTTCCGTTTTTCCGAGGCCGCACTCGCGTTCGAACGCGAAGTCGGCCGCTTTCTCGAATCCGAGTGGGGGCCTGAAGCACGCCTCGCCGCCCGCGAACACGACGGTGGCTACGACCTCGAGCGGTCGTTTCGCAAAAAGCTCGCGGACCGCGGCTGGCTGACGATGTCCTGGCCCGAGGAATTCGGTGGCGCCCGCCGGCCCTATGAAGAGCAATACCTCTTCCAGGAGGCGCTGAACTATGCGGGCGCGCCCCACGCGACCGTCGCCGTCCAACAGGTCGGGCCCACGCTTATGCGCTTCGGCACGGACGAACAGAAGGAGCGCTTCCTCCACCCGATCGCGCGCGGTGAAGTCGAGTTCGCCCTCGGCTACACGGAACCGGATGCTGGCACGGACCTCGCCTCGCTGCAGATCAAGGCGGAGCGCGACGGCGACGACTACGTGATCAACGGCATCAAGCGCTTCACCAGCTCGGCCCACCGCGCTGAATACGTCTGGCTTGCCGCCCGCACCGACCCCAGCGCACCGAAGCACCGCGGCATCTCCATGTTCCTGGTCGACCTCAAGAGTCCCGGCATCACGGTCAAGCCGATCTGGACGATGAGCGGCATCCGCACAAATGAGGTCTATTGGGACAACGTGCAGGTGCCGCGCACCGCCCTCGTTGGGGAAGAGAACCGCGGCTGGTACTACGCCGCCAACGCCCTCGATTTCGAGCGCATCAGCATCTTCACTGTGTCCGGGGTGCGATCCGTGTTCGATTCACTCGTTGCCTGGGCGAAGCAGCGTGGCCCCTGGGGTCGTCCCTTCGATGACCCGCACGTCCGCCTCACGCTGGCGGACTACAAGGTCCAGCTGGAGGTCCTGCAGCAGCTCAGCTACCGCATCCTCGGGATGGTGACGCGCGGTGAAACGCCGAACCACGAGGCGAGCGTCGTCAAGATCTTCAGCACGGAGATGATGCAACGGCTCGAAAACGCGGGCACGAAGCTCCTCGGGCCATACGGCCAGCTCACGCCCGAAGACCCGCGCGCGCCGATCGGCGGGCGTATCGAACAGGGCTACCGCGCCGCCGTCATGCCTACCTTCGGCGCCGGTTCGAACGAAGTGATGCGCAACATCATCGCCACGCGCGGCTTCGGCCTCCCACGCGCCTGACGCCCGCTCGGACCCCCGGGAACCGCGCGCGTGAGCAAGCGGACGTGCACGATCCTCCGTTCCCACCCATCCATCGCGGGCGAAGTGATGCCCGGATCGCCACACAACACGCTGCGCGTCGTACTCCCCCTCGCCCGCGAAGTCGGGAGAGGGGGTCGGGGGGTGAGGGCCTACGCCGGCAATCCGGCCAGCCACGCCAGCAGGATCGCGTTGAACTCGGCCGGGCGCTCCTGGTGGAGGAAGTGGCCTGTCCCTTCCCAGCCGACGGCCTTCGAATAGGGGTGCTTGAAGCACGAGCGCTCCCACTGAGCGACCGTCATCGGGTCCTGGTTCCCGGCGCGGAAAGCGAGTGCCGGGCTGGCCACCTGTGCCAGGTATCGTTCGCTTGCCGGTTTTAGCGCGAACGAATCGGCGGGCTCAAACATCCCCTTGAAGGCCTCCCGCAGCGTAAGCGCGTCCACGCCCTCCAGGCGGCGTGCGTGGTGTGTGCGAAGGTGCGGCGGCGACGCCGGGGGATAGAAGCTCCCCAGGAAGAACTGCTTCGCGACGGCGTGGGCTTGCGGCCCAGAGAGGCCAGCGGTTAGTTCGACCAGCGTCCCGGCCGACTCAAGAGCCATGCCATAGGCCGAATCGACAGGGACGATCGCCCGTACGGACGCCGGGTGCTCCACCGCCAGCGCCACGACGGTGGCCCCGCCCATTGAATGGCCCACGGCAACGGCGGGCGCGGCGTCGAGCGTCTTGAGCAAGCCTGCGACGTCGGCGGCGTATCCGCGGGGCGTGTAGCCGCTCTCGGGCACGCTCGACTTCCCATGGCCGCGCAGGTCAAGCGCGATCACGCGGTACCCGGCCTCCAGCAGCGCCGGGATCTGGTAGCTCCAGTCATGAGAGTCACAGGTGTAGCCGTGGACGAGCACCACAGGCTTGCCCGCGCCTTCGTCTGTGTAGAACAGTCTCGCGCCGTTGACGTCTGCGAAGGCCACAGCTGCCACCCCCGGTTTCGGATGCGGAAGTATAGCTCGTGACTACCCGGCTTCGCCCAGCTCGTACCGTTTCAGGCGCCGCAGCCCCAGGAACAGCGCCAGCGCGGACACCACGATCAACATCGATATCCCTGCCGTCGTACTGAGTCGCGCATCGAACACACGCGCCGGTACATCGGCGAGCGCTTCGGCGACGGTCAGGGTGTAGTTGCGTACGGAGAGGATACGCGTGCCGCCGAAGAGCCGGGTCACAAGGGATTCCCAGATGAACACGTAGGCGAGGCCGGCGATGAAGGCTCTGCTCGTCATAATTCCCAGGGCAACGAACAGCACTGAATACACGGCCGACCCGGCCGCCAGTGCCACGAGGAACGCCAGTATCAAGCGGCCGATGCCCGCTTCGCCTCCGCCCGCAATCAGACCGCTTACGAGGGCGGCGGGCAGCACGAAGACGATCGTAGCCAGCCAGCTCGCGATCACCTTCGCCGCGAGGACCGCCCAGCGCGAAATCGGCTTGGAGAGCAGGTAGACCGCGGTTCCGTCCTCTGCCTCGCTGCCGAAGGCCGCCGTACCGAAGATCAGCGCCGCCATCGGCATCAGGAACGCCACCACCATCTCCGACAGTAGCGTCCGCGCCGTCCAGCGAAGCCTGTCCACATCCGCCGGGTCGGCGAGGCGGAAGACGACGGCCATCACGATCGGGAGCGCGGCCATCAGGCCCAGGAGCACGACGCGCCACTTGCCAAGGAGTTGCCGGAGGGTCAGGCCCGTGATCGTAGCGATCATCGCCGCACCAGGTAGGAAAACACGCTCTCCAGCGACTCGTCGGCCGGGAGCAGTTCGTGGATGCGCACGGCGTTGGCCTGGGCGGCCGGCCCCACCGCCGCGGTGAAGGCGCCAAAGTCCGCGGTCCGTACGGTCAGGCTACCGTCGACCATCTCGACGCTGATCACCGCCGGTTCGGCCACAAGCGCGGCTGCCAGGCGCCGATTGTCGTTCGTCCGTAGCCGGAACGTGTGGGGCCGGTCGGTCATCAGCTTGCGGATCGCCTTAAAGTCTCCCGAGGCAGCGAGCCGACCGCCGACGACCACGAGGATCGAGTCCGAAAGTTGCTCCACCTCTTCGAGAATATGCGAGGAGAAGAGGATGACGCGTCCGGCGTCCGCCATCCCTCGCAGGAGCGCCATCATCTGGAGCCGCTGGTGCGGGTCCATGCCGTTGAACGGTTCGTCGAGCAGCAAAACTTCGGGGTCGTGGACCATCGCCGCGGCGACCTTGATGCGCTGCTTCATGCCCTTCGAATAGCCGCCCGTGGCCCGCTCCTGGTGAGGCTCCATCTCAACCGCGGCGATCGCCTTCTCCGTCGCCGCGCGCACGTCCGCGAGCCCGTGCAGCTGAGCGCTCAGTTCGACGAACTTGCGGCCCGTGAGAAATGGGTAGACGGACTCGCGCTCGGGGACAAGGCCCACGCGGGCATACATGGCGGGGTTCTGCCACATCGGCTCGCCGAATAGCCGTACCTCTCCGCGGGATGGCTTGAGGAAGCCGGAAAGCATGTGGAGAAGCGTGGATTTGCCGGCGCCGTTTGGCCCGAGGAGCCCCGTGATCCCCGGCCCGACGGCGAAGCTGACCTCGTTCACGGCCACCACGTTGCCGTACCAGCGCGACGCGCTGATCACCTCGATCGGCGCCGCGGGCCGGACGAGCGCATCGGCCGCTGGCGGCGGTGGTGTTGTTGCTATTGGCGCCGTCACGCGGCCACCCGCCGGTAGCGCCGCAGCGTGATTGCGATGCTCACCACGGCCAGTGCCACGGCGACCAGGAACAACATTGCGCCGTTGATCGGGTTGCGCCCCAGCGGCTCATTGAAGCCCGGGTCCACCCCGAAAATCCAGAGGATCGCCCCGCGCAGGACCTCTATCGGCCCCAGCAGCATGAAGTACCGCCCGGCGCTATCGGCGAGCGCGATGGCAACGGGCTGGATAATGAGCAATGGCGCCACGATTCCACCCATGGCGAAGGTGCGGCGTGCAGTCTGCGAAGCCACTGCCATGGCGAACGCCCCGAGAACGGTTGCGACCAGCAGGCCGCCCGCGGCGAGGCGCGGCACGTCCTTCCAGTGGTCCTTTGCATAGCTGCTGGCGCTGTCCGCCGCCAGAGCGTTCCCGATGAACAGGATCAGCGTCGGCACGAGGCTCACCATCAGCGTCGCGGTCGCCAACGAAGCGAACCTTGCGAGGGCGTAGTCGTCCCGCTTGAGCGCCCGCGAAAAGTAGAGCGAAAGCGTCCGGTGTCGCTGGTCGCGGCCGGTCAGCTCCGGCGCGACGACCGCGACGAAGAGGATGATGATGATGTTCACGAAGGAAAAGTAGTCTTCGACGTGGATCAGGTCGAAGTTCTGGGGCGAAGCCGCCGCGATCGCCAGTTGCGCCGTCGCCGGGGCGAGCGCAAGGATCGCCAGTGCCCACGGCGCGACCTTCGCCAGGGGCCGTCGCCCCAGCCCGAAACAGGCGCGCAGACCTTCGATGTATAACGCCTGGATCGCGTGGGCGCGACCGAGTCGCGCGCCATCGTAGTGGCGGTAGCCGAGGTCGTAGATGTTGCCACTGCGTTCGACAGGGCTGGTCATTCGTCCACCGCGGGGCGCTCGAAGATTTCCTCCAGCCGCTGGCGGCGCTGCTCGATGCGGTGCAGCGGCAGCCCCAATGCCACGGCGCTGTCACGGATCACGTCGTAAACATGTTCGCCATCGAGGGCCACGAGCACCTGGCGCCCCTCGATTCGTATTTTGAGGCCCGCCTCGGCGAGCCGCGCCGCGTAGCGGTCGTGGTCGGCTTCGACCTCTACCGCGATCATGCCCGTCGCCGCGGTGAACGAGGCGACGGGCCCGGAGCGCACGAGCCGTCCCCCATCGACCACGATCAGCCAGTCGCAGACTCGCTCGATCTCGCCCAGGAGGTGGGACGACATCAGGATAGAGATGCCGAATTCATGGCCTACGCGGCGCACGAGTTCGAGCATGTCGTCCCGGCCTTCAGGGTCGAGCCCGTTCGTCGGCTCGTCCAGGAGCATCAGCTTTGGGTCGTGCACGAGCGCCTGGGCCAGCTTCACGCGCTGCTTCATACCGGTGGAATAGCCCCGCATTTCACGGTAGCGTTCTTCGAAGAGGCCGACATGCCGGAGCGTTTCTGCTGTCCGTTCGCGAGCTGCGCCGCGCGGCAGGCCGCTCACCTGGGCCATGTGCGCCACGAACTCGGTCGCGTTCATGTCCAGTGGCAGACAGTCATGTTCCGGCATGTAGCCAACGAACTGCCGGATGACGACGCCTTCCGTCTTCACGTCGTAGCCCAGCACGCTGGCGCCACCTTCGGTCGGCGCGAGCAGGCCGAGCAGGATCTTGATGAGGGTGCTCTTGCCCGCGCCATTCGCGCCCACGAGGCCGATCACTCCCGGTTGCACGGCCAGGTCCAGGTGGTCTACGGCCGTCACGGCGCCGTACCGCTTCGACAGGCGGGTGGTTTCGATGAGCGCCATTGCCGCCCATGCTACCTCATCGCTCGCTTTCTTCCGGGAAAGGCTCGTGTACGGCGCGTGGCTATACCGACCAGCCCACGAACGGCTCCTCCGTCTCGACTTCCATCGCCGCCAAAAACTTCGCGGTGGCGAAATAGAACGGCGCCAGGATCCCGATGCCTACCAGCGTGGAAGCGTCGTAGTGTTTCGCCAGCTCGTCGAACACGCCCTGGTTCGGGTGATCCGAGGCGGCGATCGCGTCCACGAAGAGGAACAGCGCCCGCACCGCCGGGCCGAACAGCGTGCTCTCGCGCCAGTTGCGCAGGCCGTTGATCTGTTCGCTGGTCAAACCGGCGGCCTTGCCGATGCGCACGTGCTGGTGCCACTCGTAGGCGCTGTTCTGGACATAAGCCGCGCGCAGAATCACGAGCTCGCGCGTTGCCACATCCAGGCCGCAGTGCGCCCAGAGCCCGTTCCCCAGGCGCAGGTATGCGCGCAGTACCTGCGGGTTGTTCCCCATCGTCAGGAAGATGTTCGCCGCTCCCGCCGCATCGCCGCCATTCGCGGGGTCAGCGATGACGCGATCCCACACGTACTTCAGCTCGTCCGGGAATGTCTCCCGCGTTGCTTTCGGCAGTCTCGACATGTTGTCCTCCTCAGCCCTTCTCGCCCATGAGCGCCGGTACACCTGATACGTCGGCCTGCGAGAGCGCAAGCGCCACAAGGTTCGGGGCCGATGCTTCGTATCCAGAGTAGTTGCCTTCGCCGACCGTCTGGCCGGCGAGATGGCGCTTATAGATGCCTTCGACGATGACCGCGAGCTTGTAGTTCGCGAACACTTCGTAGAAGGCGATATGCGCGGTGTCCCGGCCGGTGCGCCGCGCGTACTCCGCCACCAGCTCCTCACGGCTCATGAACCCAGGCTGCGCCGTGACGACCGTGTTCGGCCGCACGCGGACACGGTCCTCGGCATCGCCCTCGTTGCCCCAGTAGACCAGCGTATAGCCGAGATCCGAAAGCGGGTCGCCGAGCGTTGACATCTCCCAGTCGAGAACGGCAACGACGCGGGCGGGGTCCTCCCGGTCGAGGATCATGTTCCCCAGCCGATAGTCGCCGTGCACGATCGTCCCCGGCGGCGACGCGGGAATGGCCGCGTTCAGGCGGCGGATGAGCTCGTCGATGGCCGGCAGTTCGCGCGTCTTGTTCGCATCCCACTGTTGCGACCAGCGGCGCACCTGTCGCTCAAGGTACCCGTCGGGCCGTCCATGGCCCGAGAGGCCGACCGCCGCGTAGTCCACGGCGTGCAGCTTCACGAGCGTGTCGACGAGCGCCATGCTCATCGCTTTGCGCTCGGCCGCGGTGGTGCAGTAGCCCGGCGGCAGGTCGTTGACGATGATCACGCCGTCGCGGTACTCCATCACGTAGAAGGGGTAGTCGTTCACCGCCGCGTCTTCACACAGCGCCAGCGGACGCGGCACGGGTACATCCGTATCGGCGAGCCCGCTCAACACGCGGTATTCGCGCACCATGTCGTGTGCCGTCGGCAGCACGTGCCCGAGAGGTGGCCGTCGCATCACCCAGCGCTGATCGCCGTTCTCCACCAGGTAGGTGATGTTCGACCGCCCGTCGCCGATGATCGTGAACGAAAGCGGAGCGTCGCCGCCGCCGGGAACATGTTCCGCGAACCAGCGCGAAACCGTGTCGTAGCGAATTCCGGGTGGCAGGTTCATAGCGTCGGCCAGTATAGGGAGCCCTTTCCGTTCGCGCGCCATTCAAGGAGTCGCGGCCGACCCTGGCCGCTGGAGTCCGCCCGCACCCCAGGAGGGAGGCCGACCTTCCCCCTGCTGGGG
>JAYUAG010000484.1:0-3226 GCA_043741475.1 Thermoflexaceae bacterium
TCCCTGGCCGCTGGAGTCCGGACGAGGCCGGGGCGGCTACTGCACCCAGGTCGGCGCGTACAGCCCAGACCGAAGCACGGCCAGCAGGTCTCCGTTGTCCGCGATCGGGCGAGTGAAGCGGGTCGCCGCGCGGCCCACCTCGGCCTTCGTGTGCGCATCCGACCCGGCGATCCCGGGCAGCCGGAAGCCGTGCGCGAGACCGGTTGCGGCGAGGTTCTGGAGGCGCGAGTCGGAGCCATTGATCGCCTCGACCGAGCAGAAGTACTCGACGGTATGGCGGTCGACGGTGAGGCGGCCATCGCGGGCCGGGTGGGCGAGATAGAGAAGCGCGTCGCACGCACTGGCGGCGGCGAAGGCGCCCGCAGCGGTCGCGAGCGTGGCTGAACCCGCTTCAAGGCCGAAGGCGAGGACATGGCCCATATCGGTCGTAAGTTCGACGCCCGAAAAGACGGGAAAGCCCGTCCGCAGGCCAAGCTCCGCGAGTTCGTCCGCAGGCCAGAAGGAATCGTGCTCGGTCAAGCACACGGCGTCGAGACCGCGCTCGCGCGCGAGGTCGACTACTTCTTCGGCGCGCAAAGAGCTGCACTGGGAACGAGGGAAGCTGTGGCAGTGGAGGTCGACGAGCATCGGCGGTGAGGCTACGTCCCGGTGTAGTGCGGCGGACGGCGCTCGGCGCGCGCGGCCGTCGCTTCGCGCGAATCGTTGACGGCGCTGCGCCCATATTCGAGGTGGTGCACTTCGTTGCGAAGACCGTCGGGCAGGTCCTTCAGGAGGTTCTGTTGGGTCACGCGCTTGGCCGCGCGCACCGCCACGGGAGGCCACTGCGTGATCTGGCGGGCGAAGGCGAAGGCCTCGTCCATCAGGGTCTCCTGCGGGACGAGGCGATCGAGGAGGCCGAGGCGGTAGGCCTCCTCAGCGCCAACATCGCGACTCGTGAGGATGAGGTCCAGCGCGCGGCTGTAGCCGATGATGCGCGTCATGAACCAGCTCATACCCGAATCGGGCGAGAGGTTCCGTTCGAGGAAAACACTGCGGAACCGCGCGTTCTCGGAACCGATGCGCAAGTCGCAGGCGAGCGCGAGGCTCATGCCCGCGCCGGCGGCGACGCCGTTCATGGCCGCAATCACGGGCTTGTCGAAGTTGTAGACGGCGAGCGCCTGGTCACCGATCCAGCGGAACTCATCGAGCAGCTCATTCTGCGAGGGCGCGGGCGCGCCTGGCGGCGGCGGGCCACTGATATCCGCGCCCGAGCAGAAGCCCCGCCCGGCCCCCGTGACGATCACGACGCGCACATCGTCGTCCTTGTGCGCTTCGTGGAAGACGGCGACCGATTCGCGACGGAGCGTGGCGTCGAGCGCGTTCAACCGTTCCGGCCGATTGAGGGTGACGAGGGCGATGTGGTCCTGCTTGTCGTAGAGAAGGGCTTCGTAGGGCACGGCGGGCTCCGGCGAGGGATTAGGGGAATCATAAGGGTCGCGCAACGGGCGCGCCGCCCGTCACTCGCGGATAGCGGCCGGTTCGCGCTGTGCCCGGAGCCGCGTGGTCGCCAGCTCGAACCAGCATCGCTCCAGGAGGTCGCGCAGTTCGTCGGGATCCGCGGTCGAAAGACGGATGAGGATCGCGGGATAGCCGCGATAGTGGTCGGTGACGAAGTACGTGTCTGGCTGCGTCTCCATCAGCATGCGCTTCTCGAAGTCGTCGACGGGCGTGAGGACGAGGATATCGTCTTCGCGCAGGCGAGCCAGGAATTTGCGGCCGACCTTAAGAGACGGTGTGCCATAGGAGGTGGCTTCGACGACGCCGGGAAGGGCGAGGGCGAGGTTCACGAAATCCTGGTAAAGCATTGAGCGCTAGGGTAGGACGGAACCCGAAGAGTGGCGAGAGCCGCTAAGGCTGTGTTGATACCCGGGCATGGTGCGGACTCGAGCGGCCACAGAGGGCCGCGACTCCTTGTCGATCGCGGGGCATGAAGGCAGCGTAGTATGCGCCGAACACCAACCACGGAGACTCATCATGGAAGTGACGCCTGAACTCGCCGGCTTCTCAGCGAAGCGGCTCAACCGAATTACCGAGCACCTGGAGCGGAACTACATTCAGCCCCGGAAGATCGCCGGTTGCCAGACGGTCGTGGCGCGCCACGGTCACGTCGCCTACTTCTCATCGCTGGGCGAGATGGATATCGAGCGGGGCAAGGCGATGGCGGACGACACGATCTTTCGCATCTACTCGATGTCCAAGCCGATCACGTCCGTAGCGCTGATGACGCTGTACGAACAGGGTCACTTTCAGTTGAACGACCCCGTCTCGCGCGTCATCCCCGAGTGGAAGGGCCAGCGCGTCTACGTCTCCGGCGACGGCGAGCAGATGATCCTCGCCGAGCCAGAGCGGCCGATGACCTTCCGCCACCTGCTGAGCCACACGGGCGGGCTGAGCTACGGCGCGACAAACCACCCCGCCGACCGCGCCTATCTGCGCCGCGGCGTGGGCCGTGGCCAGGGCGAGACGCTGCGCACGTTCGTGGAGAAGCTCGCCGACGTGCCGCTGCACTTCTCACCGGGCGAGCGCTGGATGTATTCGTATTCGACCGACGTTTGCGGCTACCTGATCGAGGCGGTCTCGGGCAAGCCGTTCGACCGCTACCTGCAAGAGACGATTTTCGACCCGCTCGGCATGAAGGACACGTCGTTCACCGTCGCGCCGGAGAAGGCGACCCGACTCGCCGCTAACTATCAGCGCGGGCCGGACAAGCGCCTCAGGGTGATCGACGACCCGGCGAAGAGCACCTACCTCACGACGCCGACGTTCCTCTCGGGTGGCGGTGGGCTCACGGGCACGACGGCAGACTATCTCCGCTTCTGCGAGATGCTGCGCCGCGGCGGCGAACTCGATGGCGAACGCATCATCGGCCCGCGGACGCTTGAGATGATGCACATGAACCACCTCAAGGGTGGCCAAGACCTGACCCGGCTGGCGGAGGGCACGTTTTCAGAGACGGCGAACGAGGGCGTCGGGTTCGGTCTTGGCTTTGCGACGACGCTTGGTCAGGTGGAGACGGGCTCGCTCGGCGCCGGCGACTACTACTGGGGCGGCGCCGCCTCGACCATCTTCTGGGTCGACCCGACGGAAGACCTGGTGGTGATCTTCATGACCCAACTGATGCCCTCCGGGACGTTCAACTTCCGCGGCCAACTGAAGAGCATCGTGTACTCCGCGATTGAGGAGTGAG
>JAYUAG010000485.1:0-7559 GCA_043741475.1 Thermoflexaceae bacterium
AAGGTCAGGTCAGGCAGGAGGCACTTCATGGCTGCGTCAACTTCCAGCGGTGCGGCTGTCTCGACGCTCTACGGGAAGTACGCCGAGCGCATCCTCGACCGGGACCAGGTGGGCGCCAGCAACGTCTTTTACGACCTCGTCCGCGAGGGCCGGCCGTTGGCGGAGATGCTGCGGGAAACGGCCCGCATCCATGCGCCCTACACCCACGTGCCCTACCACCAGCGCATCGACGGCGGCGTTGTCCGCTTCGTCAATAACGACCACTGTCTCCTGAGCGCGAGCGCGACCGTTCGCCTGCGCAACTTCGTCGGGCCGGAGCTCCAGTTCCTGCCCATGGCCCAGACCGTCTGGTACGTGCCCGTCGGGCTCGACCCCTGGAATCAGCTGCTCGGCAAGATGCCGGGCCACTACTCCCGCGTGCGCCTGGACCGGGGCGCCCTCGGCGCCTACGCCCTCCCCCAGGTCCACTGGCAAGATCAGGAGCCGCTTTACCTCGACGGCACGCTGGACGAGCGCCTCGACCACTGGCTCACCCTCGTCCAGCGGGGCGAGGTGATCCCCGCGTACCGCGTGATGCTCGCACTGCTCGAAGAGGAACCGCACCGCGAGCGCGTCCTCGCCCAGCTCGTTTTCGCCGGACTGATCGATGTCCAGGACCGGATGTTCATGAATCGTTCCTACACCACGGGCCACAAGGCCTACCGCGCACGCGCCACCGTCGAACTCGGCGAAGCGATGGGCTGGAGGGACGCCCATTCCGTCGTGTACGCGGGCGTGCTCGACATCGCCGTCGGCCCCCGCTGGTACTCGTCGTACGAGATGGCGGGCGAGGTCGCCTGGACGCAGCTCGCCGAAGACGACGAGCGCCAGAAGTCGTCCGTCGGCCCAACGCCCGAACTCCCGCCCGAGCGCCGCCTGCTCGCGAACGAGACGCCGCTGACACGCGCGGAGTCCGATATGTTGTTCTACGCGCTCACACGCGCCCCTGAACCGGCATATATCGAAGCGATCACGGCGCTCCTGCTCGCTGGCAAGAACCCTCGACAGATTGTCGACGTGCTGCAGGCGGCCGCGGCCCAGCTCAATCTCGAAACGGGCGACGCGCGCAATTTCTCCATGCCGCAGCACTGCTACGAATACACGAACACGCTTGGCTGGTTCTTCGACCGCTTCGACCACCCGCACCGGATCAAGCTGCTCTACGTCGCGGGTTCGTTCATCGCCCAGTGCGCGCACTGGCTGCGGAGCACGCCCGGCAACGCGGAAGCTAACACCACCCCGCCCCAGGGGGCCGGCAGCCTCTCGCGCGTGCAGCTCCTGGACCGGCTTGATGACGCGATGCTGCGCCGCAGCCCCGCCGAGAGCGTCGCCTGGGTGCGCGCCTACCTCGAAGCCGGGCATCCGCCGCGGGCGCTGGTGCGCACGCTTGCTATCGGCGCCGCGAAGCAGGGTAACGACCCTCACAACCAGGAGATCGGCCTCTGCTTCCTCGAAGACTTCGAGAAGAGCAGCTACCGCGACCCGGGCATCCTCCTGCGCGGGAGCGCCCAGCATACGGCCGGCCACATCAAGTACGGCGACTCGCTCGAAGCCTACCGGCGGTTCGCCGAGGCGATGAACCTCGACGCCACGGGCCATACGGCGGGCGATGCCGACCCCGCCAGCGCTCTCCTGGACGACTGAGGACCCCTCCGCTAAAGGAGGGTATCCCAACTCTGGTGACTTGAAAGAGTTTGTCCCTCGGGGGAACCGCGACTGCAGGGAGCGGCAACCTCAGACGGCGAACTCCGCAGAGCGAGTTCGTGGAGAGCAATCGCTGCTGCTCTCTGCAGTCGCGGTTCTAAGTACTGCTCCGCACTGATAGGTATCTGAAAGAGCGGCGTCGCGGCATCCTGCCCTCACCCCCCCGGCCCCCTCTCCCACTGCGGTGGGCGAGGGGGAGGATCTGGGATGAATTCAGGAACGATTCTCTGCGGCGCGGTACTAAGATCACCATCGCGTTCAGATACCTGTTCTGCGGCGCCGTACTAAGGGTGCTCACGAGCCGAGGAGCACAATGCGCTCTTCCGCGAACAACACGACCGCCCGCGCGATCTGTAGTGCGCGCTCCGCGTCGGCCCCTTCATAGGCTTCCCACGGCACGCCCCCGGGGAGCGTCGAAGGGTAGCGTGCGCCGAGGTAGTGGCGGTCGAGCAGCGCCGCCTCGGCCCGGATCATTTCGAACGAAGGGTCGAACGTGAGCGCATCCTCGCAAAGGTCCGCGAGCGCGTGGCCCCAGACAGACTCGGCGCCGGAGAAGTAGAGGAACGCGGTGACGGCCTTCTCCGCCGCCTGGTGAGCGAGAAAGCAGGCGAGCGCATGCCGTGCGCCCGACGCGCCGAACGCCGCGTCATCGAGGTCGTGTCCAGCCTGGCGCAGCCAGGATTCGCCACGGCTGCGCCCGGCGCTCTCAGTCACGCGATCGCGTCCGTCTTCGTGAGCACGGCAATGAGGTACGGGTCGGTTTCGGCGCACCGTTCGAACTCCACCGGCGTGTAGACCACGAACTCCGTGGCGGCGCGGGGCCGCAGGTGGCTCATGAAGAAATCGGCGCGGCGATGGAAGGGCTCGTCTGTGTCCTGGACGAGCACCAGCTCCAGGCCGCTTTCGGGAGTCACGGTCCCCGCGGCGAGATCGCCGGCGAGGTAGGCGCGGAGGACCCCGAGCGCCGGGAGTTCGGCCGCCATTCGCCGCAGCTCTCCATCGAGCAGCTGCCGCCGGTGCGCGGCGAAGCCGAACATCATGCCCACGCCGCGCTCACGTCGTCACACTCATGTCGTCACTCATGTCGTCATTAACGTGGGCGCTGACAGTTCCGGCATGATCTGGCCGGGCAGCAGCGCGAGCGCGTCCTTGCGGTAGACCTGGATGCGGTGCGAGGCCTGGTCCGCCACCAGCAATCTTCCCTCCCCGTCGACCTTCACGGCCGTCGGCGCCCGAAACAGCTTCTGGGGTTCGAGGTTCGTCATCTCGCGCAGGCGCAGCGTCTTGTGGTTCGCGAGCACGTAGGTGCGGCCCATCCGCGAGAGCGTCGCGTCGCCGGCGAACTTCTCCACGTAGCGGCCACGGTGGTCGAATAGCTGGACGCGGTTGTTGCCACGGTCGGCCACGTAGATGTCGCCGTGGCCATCGACGGCTACCCCCGAGGGACGGTTGAACTCGCCGTTGGCGCTGCCGCTGCTGCCGAGCGTCATGACAAAGCGGCCCATGGCATCGAACTTCTGCACACGGTCGTTGCGCCAGTCGGCGACGTAGACGTACCCATCGGCGTCGACGGCGAGGCCCCAGGGCATGTCGAACTCACCCGGCCCGCTTCCATACGAGCCGAACTGCGCCAGAAACGTCCCCTCCTTCGTCAACTTCTGGATGCGGTGGTTGAGCGTGTCGGCGACGTAGAGGTTCTCGTCGGCATCGAAGGCCAGCCCGGAGGGCCGGTCGAATTCACCCGGCCCGGCGCCGTGCTTGCCCCACTTCGTCAGCGTCTCGCCGTGGCGCGTGAAGGCGGTGACCGTGTGCGCGCCTTCGTCCGAGACGTAGAGGTTCTCGGCACGGTCGCGCACGAGCCCGGCGGGCCAGACGAAGGGGCCATCGATCGTGCCCAGGTCCTCATCGTCCCAGTTAAGCTTGCGGATGTGGGTGGCAGCTTCGGTGCGACAGAGCACGTACAGACGCCCCTCGTCGCCGAGGGCGATGTCCGCGGGGAAGGACGTCACGCGGCGCATCCCCAGGGTCGTCACGTAGGGGAAGCCCGCCCTCAGGAGCGCGTAGGCGCCAGGCATGAGTCCACCTCCTCGACTAAGTTTTCAGTTCACGGTGACGGCGCCGGGCCGGAAGGGCCGGAGCTGTTCGTAATGGCCACCCACGATCGGCGCCGGGTCCACACCCATCCAACGCTCGATCATCGTTCCGTAGACGCCGCGGAAGTCGATCGTCGGCTTCAGGTCTTCGTCGTTGAGCCAGTCTTTGCGCTGCACCGATGGATACTCCGCGTAGAGGCCGCCTTCGACCTGGGCGCCGATGATGTAGGCGCCGCCGCCCGAGCCGTGGTCCGTGCCCGACCCATTGTCGATGATGCGCCGGCCGAACTCCGTGAAGACGAGGATACTCACCTCGTCCGCGGCGTCGTGGTCGCGCAGGTCCTGCATGAAGTCGCTGATCGCGCCGCTCAATTCGCCCAGCAGCCGCGTGTGGTTCGGCGGCTCGTGGGAGTGGTAGTCGTAGCCCGCGTGCTGCGTGTAGAGGATGCGCGTGCCCAGCCCCGCTGTGATCACGCGCGCGGCGTCGCGCAGGGACTTCGCAATCGGGTTCGAGCCCCACTCCACGCTGGTGGTGTAACGAAGCGGCGCTTCCTTCAACTTATCAGCGCCCTTCAGCACATCGCGCCCCGTCTGCGAGAGGTAGTCCATGACGATCCCGGCCCCGACGGCGGGCGTGTAGACGCGCTTAAAGAGGGCGAGATCGGCTTCGCGCTCTTCCTTCGCTTGCACGGGCGTCATGAGTCCGTAATTGTCGAGGTCGCCGACAGAGGTCGCGGTCACGCCCGGCGCCGCCAGCGCGCGCGGGAGTCCACGGCCGAAGTTGACGCAGGTGAGCGGGTTCTCACCCTGCGGGTCGAGTTCGCGGATCAGCCGCGCCACCCAACCCTCGGTGGCGATCTTCACCGGCTCGCACGTATGCCAGATGTCCATCCCGCGAAAGTGTGAGCGGCTCGAGTTCTCGTAGCCGATGCCCTGGACGATGGCGACGTTGCCTGCGTCGTAGAGTTCCTTGAGGCGAGCCGCCGCCGGGTGAAACGCCAGCGCGCTGTTGATCGGCAGCATCGTCTCGCGCGCGATGGCAACGGTCGGCCGCGAGTCGTAGTAGATGCCCTCGGTGTAAGGAATCACGGTGTTCATGAAGTCGAGCCCGCCAGTGAGCTGGATCACGACGAGCACCGGGTCCTTGCCTTTGACTCTGGCTGGCATGTCGACCTCCTTCAGGCGAGCTGGTATTCAGGGGTGGAAACGATGAGCGCCAGCATCCGCGCGATGCGCTGGCCGCTCTCTTTCTGGGCGGCTTCGTCGTCGAAGCGGAGGACGCCGCCTTCGCGCGCTGCTTCGAGCAGCACCGTCCGCGTCTCGCCGCTGACCGGCACGGGGCCGGCCAGCTCGATGCAGCGCGAGACGAACTCGTCCGGCGGCACGGGCCTGCCGTTCGCGCCCAGCCGCCGGATGATCGCCTTCACGCCCGCTTTGTTCGGGTCGCGCACCTGGCTGACGGCAAAGTTCACGCGGTCGGTGAGCGTGCCGCCGTCGATCCATTCTTTGCCCGTGTGCCAGCCTTCGACGCTCGGCGGGTCGTAAAGCGATTGGCCCATGATCATGGTTTGCACTCCGACCCCGGCGAGCGCGGGCTCCGGCTGGGGGAAGGCCCCGCTCAACTTCAGCACGCCGGCGATGAACTCCGCCGGGCACTTCACGCGCCTGAACCGGGCCTCCTTGAAGAAGTCAGCATTGAACAACACGCGGAGGATTTCGCGGATGTCCCCGTCGCTCGCCGTGTACGCGTCCACGAGGGTGGCGATCGCCGCCGGGTCCTGGGGCTCGCTCACACTCCACGCCGAGACCGGGGGCTCGTCCGCCACGAAGAAGTTGTAGAGGTGGCGGGCGATGAACCGGGCCGTCGCCGGCTGCCGCACGATGATGTCGATCACGTCTTCGCCCCTCAGGCGGCCGGTCTCGCCGAGGAACGACTTTTCGCTGTCATCGTGGTCTTCTTTCCGGTAGACGAAGCGAGCCGGGTAGAGGCCATAGGGATAGAGCGGGATGGGCTGTTCGAAAGTCCAGCCGGTGAAGGCGCGGCCGGCCATCTTCACGTCCGTCTCCGTGTAATTGCCCAGACCCATGGAGAAGAGTTCGAGCAGTTCGCGCCCGTAATTCTCGTTCGGCGCGGCACGGTGGTTCTCGCAGTTATCGAGCCAGTAGATCATCGCCGGGTCGCGGGAGAGGAGAAGCAGAATCGCGCGCAGGTTTCCCAGGCCTTCCTTCCGGAACATCTCGACTTGCGCGACGATCGACCACGAGTGCTCGCTCTTGAACCACGCGGTGGCGAACACGGAGTGCCAGAAGAGGGCGATGCGCTCCTCGAGCGGGCGCTTGGAATAGGCCATGCGCCAGATCCAGCGGGTGCTCCAGATGTGCGGCGTATCCGCGTTCACGAGCGCGGGGAAGTAGCGGAAGAGCAGGTCATCCTCGAGGTTCGGGAAGCGCTCCGGATGGAGAAGGTCTTCGACCAGCTCCGCGTAGGGGCGCTGCGCGTATGCCTCCAGCTCTTCGCGCGAGGCGCCCACGCCGGCGCGCCGCAGCAGATGGGCCGTCAGTTCCAGATCTCCGTCCACGCGTCTCCCTCCTGAGGCGGACTATACAACTCCGGAGAGGGGATCACAGGCGGCCCCCGGTCTCAGAGCGGGCACAGGGTCAGCTGGCGAAAGCCGGCGCCGCGACCAACTCCGCCAGGAGGCGCTCCAGTTCGACCGCAGGGTCGTGGCAGGATCCGGAGTGCACTGCACAATTGCTATCACACCGCGCTGCAGCGGGCTCCCTGGCGCTTTCGCGTGGCGCGCGCCGCCCTATCATTCGTCGCCATGGAGGGACCGCTCGACGGCATGCGCGTGGTGGAATTCGGGGGCTTCAGCGTCGCCTTCGCGGGCCGCCTGCTCGCCGATGGTGGCGCCGATGTGGTGCGCGCAATCCCTGCCGAGGGTGACCCGCTGGCCACCGAGCCGCCGTTTTTTCGCGACAGTGCCGGCTCCATCCAGGAGACCTGGTACAACCTCGGAAAACGGGTCGTCTCCGTCAGCGCCAGCGAGCTTGGCGGGGTGCTCGCGAACGCAGACATCCTCATCGAGGACTGGGACCAGGGCGCCGCGCTGGTGGGCGACGCGGAGATTCGAGCTGCGAACCCGCGACTCGCGCGAGTCTCGATGTCATTCACGGGCCGCGGCGCCGCGGTCATTCACGCGAACGATCTTGTCGCGAACGCCCTCTCGGGCGCCACTTCGGTGACCGGTGACGAGCACACGCCGCCGCTCAGTGGCTACGGCAACCAGACTCACCACACGGCGGGACTCTACGGCGCGCTCTGCGCGCTAGCCGCCCACCGCGCCGCGACGGTTACGGGCCAGGCTCAACACATCGACCTCTCCCAGCACGAGGCCCTCGTCTCCTGCACCGAACAGTTGTTGATGCAGTGGTTCTTCGAGGGCAACTGGCCGCGTATCGCCCGCCGCCAGGGGAGCCTTCACTGGAGCGGCGCCTACGCCGTCTACCCGGACCGCAAGGGCGACGGCATGATGGTCACGGCGGCGCTCCGCTTCCTTGACGAGGTGCTCCCCTGGATGGCGGCGGACGGCCTCGCGGGCGACCTCATGGACTCGGAGAAGTACCCGGACCTGCTCTCATTCGTGCGAAACATGCCGTATGTAATGAGCCAACTCCGGAACTGGGTGGCGACCAGGGACGCGGGCGCACTCTTCTTCGAGG
>JAYUAG010000486.1:0-7522 GCA_043741475.1 Thermoflexaceae bacterium
GCGATCCTCCGGTTCAACCAGCCGGACGTGCGTGCCGTGGGGGTGCCGGGAGGCGGTGGGGTGGGAACCGCGGCGGGGATCGCGCTCTTCTACCAGCCACTGATCAACGGCGGCGTAACACTGGACGGCACGCGCATCCTCAAGGCGGAGACGATCGAATACGCGACGAAGCCGCGGACGAAGGACTTCCACGTCGACCCGCTGCTGGGCAAACTGGTGAACCGGGCTTTGGGAATGGTGGTTGCCGGCGACGCGGAGAACATGGTCTACCGCGGCTTCGGGCGCACGGCGTCGCCGCGGGCGTTCGGCCACGGCGGCGCCGGTGGCCAGGTGGCCTGGGGCGACCCGGAGACGGGCATCTCCGTGGGCTACGTGACGAACGGCTTCGTGGATATGGAGCTGTCGGGGCGGCGCAGCGCTGCTATCGGCAGCCTCGCCGGCGCCTGCCTGAAATAGGCCTGGTCCCGAGCGTCTATGGATTCCCCGCTGACTGCGCGCCGTCGATCGGTCACAATCCCCGGGTGACGCTGACGATCTGCTCGTGGAACGTGAATGGCCTCCGCGCCACCCTGAAGACCGGCGACCTGCAGGCGTGGCTCGCACGCTCCACGCCGGACATCGTTGGCATGCAAGAGGTGAAGGCGACCCCGGAGCAAGCCGATGCCTCCGCCTGGCGCGATCTCGGCTACGCCGAGGCCTGGCACACCGCCGAACGCCCCGGGTACAGCGGCGCCCTTCTTCTCTTCCGCGAGCCCCCGGACGACGTACGGTTGGGACTCGGCATCCCGGACTTCGATGTCGAAGGCCGCGTCATCGAGGCCGACATCCGTAACCTGACGGTGGTCACGGCCTACTTCCCCAACGGCGGGAACAAAGGCGTGCGGCTCGACTTCAAGTTCGCCTTTTATGAAGCCTTCCTCGCGCGGCTGAACGCGCTTCGCGCCGCGGGCCGCGACCTGCTCTTCATGGGCGACCTCAACGTCGCGCACACCGAGGCCGACGTCGCCCGCCCGAACGAGGCCATCAAGGGCACGGGCTTCCTCCCCGAGGAGCGCGCCTGGCTCGACCGCTACGCGGCCGAAGGGTACGTGGACAGCTTCCGCGCCCTTCACCCGCATGCGCGCGAGGCCTATACCTTCTGGGATCCCTGGCGGGACCGCCGCGCCCGCAACATCGGCTGGCGGATCGACTACGTCTGGGTCAGTGCCGGCCTCCTCCCACGCGTCCGTCGCGCTTTCATCCACCCCGAGGTCATGGGTTCGGACCACTGCCCTGTTGGCATCGAACTCGACTGGGACTGAGGCCCACGAAACGAGGCCACCGTTGCCGGTGGCCTCGCGATGTCATGCCGTGGAGGGTGTTGTTAGACGCTGGCGGGCTCGGCCGCCTTCAACGGCTTCAACTCGAGCTTCATCAGCGCTTCCATCGTGAAACCGAGGTCGCCGAATTCACAGAGCGAGCTGCAGTAGGTCATCTTCAGCGTGCTCGGCGAGCGGCGCCAGTCATAACGGAGGCTGCAGCGCGAGCAGACCTTGATGTTGCTGAGGCTGATCCCGGTTGCACCGGGGCCGATGGGCGTGTCCACCATTGGTAATCCCTCTTCTCTGGAGCGGGGGTGGCGCTCCATTTCCGAACACCCATATTCACCTTAGACGGTCGATCTCCACCGCGCCACCGTTTCACCCGCGGAATGTGACCCCGAATCACTTTCCGTAACCTGACCTTCATACTTCATCGCGTCGCTCCCACCGCCGTCCGAGCCGCTCCATGTACGGGCCGAGCTTCTCGGACATCGCCACCACACGGAGGTCGGTCTTCTGGCCGGCCGCGACAAGGTTGGCGCCCTTGCAAAGGATCGTCGCGAGCCGTGCCATCGCCAAAAGCTCGTGCCGCCGCCAGTTCGCCACTCGCCGCCCCATGAGCGATTCCCAATGCGCCACAACGCGCGGCTTCGACCACCACCCCGGTACGTCGAACCCCCATTCCGGCGGCTCGTCCTCATCCCGGAAGAATGTCAGCAAGAAAGCGATATCGCTGAAAGGCTCGCCGATGGTGGAAAGCTCCCAATCGAGAAGCGCCACCACCCGCGGCCCGTCCCAGAGGATGTTCGTGAGATTCGGGTCGCCGTGGACGCAGGTCGGAGCGCCGGTGGCACGGGGCGGCTGTTCGACGAACGAGCCGAGGATCTGCTGAACGAGCGCCGGTGCATCGGCTGCTTCCGCTTCCGCGCGCCAATAGGCAGCTTCCTCGGCCAACGTGCGCCGCGGCGAAAGCGCGGCGAGCGTCGCGATAGGCATCCGATGAGCACTCGCCATCGTCTCCACCCAGGCCGCGCACAGCTGCCCGCAGGCCTCAGGGTCCGAAGTCAGCCAGGTTGGCAGCTGGTGACGGTCGAAGGTCTCGCCCTGTAGCCGCTCCATCAGGTAGAACGGCCCGCCCGCGACCGCATCGTCGTCGCAATAGTGCGAAACGGCCGGGACCGCGGGTGCGCCGGGCGTCGCCGCTACGCGCTGGTAGATCGCGTACTGCCAGTCCAATTCGTACCGCGGAAGCAGTCCCGCCTCGTCGGGCGCCATTCGGAGGATCTTGTTCGCACCTTCCAGGAGGTAGGTACTGTTCGAAAGCCCATGGGCCATCTGCCGGACGCTGGTGATTTCTGCACCGAACGGCAGCGCCCGGCGAAGGGCGTCGGCGAGGAGCACCAGGTCACGCGGCACGGAAACGAGTATGGGCGATACTCCAGCATGGGAAAACGCGTACGATGATGGCCACCGGCTAGCGCCCCAAATCGCCGCTCGTGACCGACGACCGCCATGCCAGAACCAGAAGCCCCCGAGTTCCTCGTCCCGTCATTTGACCCCGAAGACCCGGTGGGGGAGTTCTTCAATGGTGTGGTCGAGACGTTCTACGGCGCCAACGGTGACCCCGAGGTGATCCGCCAGGGCATGGCCGCGCTGTTGTCCCGGCGCAGTCCCCCTCCCCGAATGATGGGGACGACTTCCGACGCGCAGGCCGAGGCGATGGTGGACGCAGCCTGGCAGGACCCGGAAGGTGGCGCGTCGCTCGCCGTCGATGCGCTCCGTCTCTGGCCGGACTGCGCCGCCGCCTACAGCTACCTCGGCGTCGTGGCGGCGGAGCAGCCCACGCTCTCGCTGCCGCTCCATTCGATCGCCGTACTCGCCGGCTACGCCGCGCTCGGGCAGGGAGTGTTCGACGAGTACGCGGGCCAATTCTGGCAGATCCCCCAGACGCGGCCGTTCATGGACGCCCTGGGCTACCTCGCCACGGCTCATCTCGACGCGGGCTCCGACGAGGCGGCCGCGAGCCACTTTGCCGAGATGCTCAACCTCAACCCACACGACGACCAGGGCGCGCGTTACCCGCTCCTCGCTATCGCGCTGCGGCTGGGCGATAACGAGACCGTCGAGCGGCTGTTTGCAGCGTTCCCTGAAGAGGCCGGGGCGACCTTCGCCTACGCCCGTGCTCTCAGCCTCCTGCAACGGCGCGGCGATACCGACGAAGCGCGACTGGCATTGCGTGCAGCGCGCGAGCTGAACCCGCTCGTGCCCGAGTTCTTGACGGGCGTCCGGCCCATCCCGGCGGAGTTCCCTGAAGTGAACGAGCCCGGCGGCGAGGCCGAAGCGCTCCTCTACTGCGACCTGATGGGCGCCGCCTGGGAGGCGACCGAAGGGGCCGTCGCCTGGCTGCGCTCACAGACGGTGGTGTCCGCAGCCGCTGCGCCTCCCGCGAAGGAGAAGCGCTCCGGTCCGCGTGAGGTCTGACCGGTCACGTATTGTCAGGAGATGATGCCGTCCCGCTTCTCTTCTTCATAGAGACGCTCGACCACGAACTGTTTGAGGAGCGTCTGGTAGCCCACGCCGCGGCGCGATGCCAGCGACTTCATGCGCTTGAGGATGTCGGCGTTGAAGCGCACGGCGGTCGGCGCTTCGCGCGGCCTCGGTGGGGGCAGGCCGTGGTCGGTGACCGGCTCGACGGTTTCGAAGAAGTGCTTGCCGGGGCCGTGGGTGTCCCAAAAGTCCGCCGCCTCCTCGTCATTCGCGAACGCCGGTATGTCGTCCACCGACTGGATTTCAATCAACTTCGGTGGCCGCGTGCGCCGACCTCGCGAATCGACTACTTTCGCCCGTGATATCGTCTTTGTTCCCAACTGTTAGCCTCCCTTGCAGTTACGATGCGCACTTGCCGCCGCCGAACCGTGAAGACCACCGCGAGGAGTCGCCCTGCGCAGTTTTCCCCACAGCGACGAGCCGCCGCGCTACATCGCGCTTCCCGGTGTAAATGTAGCGTTGGGGTTCGAGGATGACGTCCTCTGCCTCCCAGGGCTCGATGCCGTGACGGGCGATGTGCTCAATGTTCGCGTCGTCCCACTCGAACGCGCGCGCGAACTCGGCTTGGCCGTTGTCGTCTGATCCTTCATTGGTATCTACCATGGTAGCACGTTCCCGCTACCGCCGGTAGCGGCTGCTGCGGTCCCGGCCGCCCGCCTGGCTGCGGCCGTAGCGGACCGGCTTACGACTCCCGGCCACCTCCGCGAACGCCTTCAGCTCGTCTTCGTCACTTCCCACGAGCTGACGGCGATACTCCACCACCTGATCGCGCAGGGCGGCCGCCTTCTCGAACTCCAGCGCCTTCGCCGCCGACTTCATCGCCGACTCCAGTTCCTTCACCGTCCGCAAGATGTGGTCCCGCGGCATATCGACCGTCGGCTTCGCGTCGTACTCGCCCTTCTCCTCGGCGATCATGCGCACGTGGTCGGTGATATCTCTAATCGCCTTGAAGATGCCCTTCGCCTCGATCCCGTGTTCCGTATTGTACTGCGCTTGCGTCGCCCGCCTTCGGTAGGTCTCGTCGATGGCGCTTTTCATACTGAGCGTGACCTGGTCCGCATACATGATCACGCGGCCATCGATGTGCCGCGCCGCCCGCCCGATCGTCTGCACGAGCGAGCGGTTCGAGCGCAGGAAACCCTCCTTGTCCGCATCGAGGATGCAGACGAGCGAGACCTCCGGCAGGTCGAGCCCTTCGCGCAGCAGGTTGATGCCCACGACCACGTCGTAGACGCCCAACCGCAGGTCGCGCAGGATTTCCACCCGGTCGAAGGTCTGCACCTCTGAGTGGAGGTAGTGGGTCTTGATGCCCATTTCGAGCAGGTAGTCGGCGAGGTCCTCGGCCATCTTCTTGGTGAGGGTCGTCACCAGCACCCGTTGCCCACGGTCGATCGTCAGCCTCACCTCGTCCATCAGGTCGTCGATCTGGTTTTTCGTGGGGCGAATCTCGATCACGGGGTCGAGGAGTCCGGTCGGCCGGATCACCTGTTCCACCACCTGCGTGGAGCGCTGCACCTCGTAGTCCGCGGGAGTGGCGCTCACGAAGATGCACTGGTTGATGTGCTGGTCGAACTCTTCGAAGGTCAGCGGCCGGTTGTCGATGGCGCTCGGCAGGCGGAAGCCGAACTCGACCAGCGTTTCTTTCCGCCGCCGGTCGCCGAAGTACTGTCCCTGCACCTGCGGCAGGCTGATGTGCGACTCGTCCACGACGAGGAGCCAGTCGTCCGGGAAGTAGTCGAGCAAGCACCACGGCGTCGAGCCTGGCTCGCGGTACTGCAGGTGCCGCGAGTAGTTCTCGACGCCGGAGCAGTAGCCTGTCTCGCGTAGGGACTCGATGTCGTAGTGCGTGCGCTCTTCGAGCCGCGCCGCTTCAAGGATCTTCCCCTGCCCCCGGAAGAACTCGAGCTGCTGTGCGAGTTCGACTTCGATGCTCGCGAGCGCTTCGCCCATTCGGTCAGCGGGCGTGACGAAGTGTTTGGCCGGGAAGATGTCGATCTCATCGTGCTCGGCCATGATCTCGCCCGTGAGTGGGTCAAGCTCAACGATGCGTTCAACCTCGTCGCCGAAGAAGTCGATGCGCACCGCGAGTTCGTCGTAGCTGGGCAGGATCGTGAGCGAATCGCCGCGCAGCCGGAACTTGCCGCGGACCACGTTCTGGTCGTTCCGCTCGTACTGCATCTCCACCATCTTGCGAATCGCGTCCGTCCGCCGGAAGGGCTTTCCCTTCGTGAAGCTAAGGATGAACTCCTGGTAGGCGCCCGGTTCGCCGAGGCCGTAGATGCAGCTCACGCTGGCGACGATGATCACGTCTTTTCGCGTGAACAGTGACCGTGTCGCCGCGTGGCGTAGCTTATCGATCTCCTCGTTGATGTCCGCGTCCTTCGCGATGTAGGTGTCCGTCCGCGGGATGTAAGCCTCGGGCTGGTAGTAGTCGTAGTACGAGACGAAGTACTCGACCGCGTTCTCCGGGAAGAACTCCTTCAACTCGGAGCAGAGCTGGGCGGCCAGCGTCTTGTTGTGCGCGAGCACCAGCGCGGGCCGGCCCGTCTGCGCGATCACGTTCGCGATCGTGAACGTCTTGCCGGAGCCCGTGACTCCGAGCAGCGTCTGATAACGATCGCCGCGGTCCACGCCTTCGACGAGCTTCCTGATGGCATCGGGCTGGTCGCCCGTGGGCTGATAGTCGGAGGTGACCGTGTAGGCGGCGCGGCCGATAAGCGGGACGATAGCCATCTTCAGAGTCTAACAGGCCACTCCTCACAGGGTGGTGTCAGGAGCCGCGCAGGGCACTGGTTCGAGAGCAGTCACCCCTTCCCGTATGGCATGGCACGACGATGTATACTGGCGATGTACGGGGGAATGGCCGTGAAAATGATTCGCAAGCAGCTCTACATCGAGCCAGCGCAGGACCGAAAACTCAAAGCGATTGCGATCCGGCGCGGCTGCACTGAGGCCCACGTCATTCGCGAAGCCATCCAGCGCCTGCCTGCCGAGGAAGACCCTCTGCTGGCCGCGCTCCGAGCACGAGGACTCGTCCTGGACCGGGACGAGCATGTCATCTCCGATGAGGAACTCGCGGAGCTTGACCGGGAGTGGGCCGAGGCCGCGCGCGAGGTTCAGGGGGTGAGTTTGAGCGAAGCCGTCCTGCAGGAACGCGAAGAGTCATACTATTAGTGAACCTTCTTACAGACAGTTCGGCGGCAACGAAGAGGTACCTGAACGAATCGGGATCTAAAGAGGTGCTGCGCCTGCTTGGCGGCCAAAATCCGGTCTATGTGTGTAGACTCGTCGGCGTGGAAGTAGCGTCAGCTCTGTCTCGTCGAGTTCGAGAGGGGAATATCACGCCACGCCTCGCCGAACTCAGCCTGCGGCGCCTCGAGGCACATCTCGCGCGACAGTATCACGCGGTTGAGTTCTCACAGGAAGTTCAGGCTGAGGCTATGCGCGTGGTCACCGTCGGTATCCTCAGGGCCAGCGACGCGATCCATGTGGCGACGGCGCTCATCGTCGCTCGGGACACTTCTGACCTGGCGTTCCTCACGGCCGACCGGCGCCAGGCGGCCGCCGCTGAAGCCGAAGGACTCACCGTCGTCTACGTCGGCGAGTGATCGGCGCGGTAGAGCACAAGCCGCGCCGGCGCCCCGTCCTCCTCGCGCTCGAACTCCTCCACGAAG
>JAYUAG010000487.1:0-3208 GCA_043741475.1 Thermoflexaceae bacterium
ACGCGCTCGCGCAGATGGAGTGGTCGGGCCGTTCCGGCGATTTCGAGTTCCAGTCGGCGCCCCTTGCCACCTCGACGACGGACGCGGCACAGCTTGGGAGTGAGAGCAACGGGTCGTACTACTGACGCGCCCGGCTGTTAGCTGCTCGCTGCTGGCTATTGGTCGCCCGTAGCGCCGCGGACGAGCGTGGTGACCGCCCAGGCGAGGAGCTGGCCGGCTTCGCCGGGGTCGAGGGCGAGCTCCTGCCGGGCGGTCGTCACGGCGCCTCCGCTGGTGAGGAGGGCGATGGCGGCGAGGAGGCTCCGGCGTTCGCGCACGGGCATCGCCCGGAGGGCGGGGGTGAGGGCGGGGATGAGGTATTCCTGAACACTGTCGGATTCGTCTCTCGAGCCAGGAGCCATGGCCTCGGCGCGAGCGGAGGCGGCGCGCTGCAGCCGGAACGTGAGTTCGCGAAGGGTGTCTGGCGGTGGGCCGCCGAGCAGTGGGCCGTGAGTGGTGGCGGCCGGACGCGCGACCGCGTCGAGCAGGGCGGCGCGACCGGGAAAGTGGACGTACACGGTGCGCAAGGCGACGCCGGCCTCGCGGGCGACCGCGGCCATGGTGAGCCCGGCGAGGCCGCGGTCAAGGACAGCGGATGCGGCGGCGAGGATGCGGCGGCGCGTCTCCGCCGCTTGGGCGGTCCTGAGTGCGGTGTCGTAGGTGGACATGTTGCACGTACTATGCATCGATTGCGCGTAGCGCGCAGCTAATCTTGTCTTGTGCTTTGCGCGGGCCGAAAGTAAGGCGTGATGCCGGTCGGCCTTGTGGTTTCGACGTGACCATCCCAGCGCTTGCTAACGCGCGCGCTACGGACGATTAGTCGAGAGATCCGTGATGCCGGCCCCCCACGCTTGTCCGCTGTGACCAGCCCAGCGCTTGCTGACGCGCGCGCTACGGACGAGCAGTCGTGCAGACCGCGAGTCGCATCGCGACCAACATCCCTGGAGGAACTGAGATGCCCGAGAAGATCTACGTTTTCGATACCACCCTGCGCGATGGCGAACAGTCGGCGGGTGTGGCGTTTACGGCGCCGGAGAAGGTCGAGATCGCCAAACAGCTCGAGCGGCTCGGCGTCGACATCATCGAAGCCGGTTTCCCGTGTTCGACGCCGGGTGATTTGGAGGCCGTCCAGGCGGTCGCGCGCGAGGTGCGGGGACCGCAGATTTGTGCGCTCGCGCGCGCCGTGGAGTCAGACATCGACACCGCCTGGGAGTCGATAAAACACGGCACGGAGCCGCGGATCCACGTCTTCATCAACAGCTCCGACATCCAGATGGCGCACCAGCTCGGGAAGGACCGCGAACAGGTGCTGACGCAGGCCGAGGCTATGGTGAAGCACGCGGCGAAGTACACTTCGAACGTCGAGTTCAGTCCGATGGACGCGACTCGCGCCGACCCGCGCTTCATTTTCCAGATCGTCGAGCGCTGCATCGATGCGGGCGCGACCACGATCAACATCCCGGACTCGGTCGGTTACGCGATCCCGGAAGAGCTGGGGGGGCTCTTTCGGGCGCTGTTCGAGAACGTGAAGAACATCCACAAGGCGCGCGTGAGCTTTCACGGCCAGAACGACCTGGGGCTCTGCACGGCCAACACGCTGACGGCAATCCAGAACGGCGCACGCCAGGTCGAGGTGACGATCAACGGTATCGGCGAGCGCGCCGGCAACACCTCGCTCGAAGAAGTGATCATGGCGATTCGCACGCGCAAGGACTTCCTCGACTTCTACACCGACGTCACTCCGGGCGAGATCTACCGCGCCTCGAAGATGGTCGAGCGGTATTCGGGCATCCAGGTGCAATGGAACAAGGCGGTCGTGGGGAAGAACGCCTTCCGCCACGCCTCGGGGATCCACCAGGACGGCATCCTCAAGCTCCGGGAGAACTGGGAGATCATGGACCCGGCGGAGATCGGCATCCCTCAGCAGGATTCGGACGAGAGCCTCGTGATGGGCAAGCTCAGCGGCCGCCACGCCTTCAAGGTGCACATGCACCGGCTCGGCTACGACCTCAACGACAACGAACTGGCTCGCGCTTTCTCCCAGTTCAAGGAGCTCGCGGACAAGAAGATCGAGGTCGACAACCGCGACCTGATCGCGATCGTGACGGACCAGGCGTCGACCGTAGAAGTGGGCCGCTGGACGCTTGAGTCGGTGCAAGTGACCACGGGCAATCACGTCACACCGACGGCCACGGTGACCGTCAGCGGCCCCGAGGGGACGCGCACGGAGGCGACCACGGGGGACGGTCCGGTGAACGCGATCTGCCAGGCGATGAACCGGATCACGGGCCTCGCGCCGCGGCTGGACGAGTACCTGGTGAAGGCGGTGACCGAACGGTCGGAGGCCCAGGGCGAAGTGACCGTCCGCGTCGAGCAGGACGGCCGCACCTGGACGGGCCGTGCCGTGGACACGGACGTGATCGTGGCGAGCGCGAAAGCGTACCTGTCGGCGCTCAACCGGATGGTCGCCGTGACCGCCCGGAACGACGAGAGCCGGGCGAACCCGTAGGGTCGAACCACAAAGGGAGGAAGAGCCCACAAAGGCGCGAGTCTTCGCAGTCGGCCCGTAGCAACGCGGTGTGTACGCTCGATTGGTGGCTGACCAAGCTGAGTGCACCGGTCGACGCAAGGGCCCTCACCCCCTGCCCCCTCTCGCACTGCTGTGGGCGAGGGGAACGACCCTGCTCGAACGGCGTGCGGCGAGACTCAGAACGGCGTCGCTCCGGCCCCTTTTCGTCGTGCTTGTGCTCGGCTCCCTATTTCTCGTGGGCTGCGAGAAGCCTGATGCCTCGTTCCAGACGTCGCCCTCGGCGAAGGCACTGCTCGGGACGACGCGCGGAAACGTCTTCTTCGCGCTCGACGAGAGGCCGCCGGCGCCAATGGAGCCACCCGCCGGCTGGAACGTACGCCTGGAAGTTGTGTTTTTCGACACGCTCGAGAACGAGACCGACTCACTGCGCATCGTCATGTCGCTGAAGACGCAGCGCGGCAAGGGCTTCGAGTTCTGGCTGAGCGATGAGAAGGGCACGGTCGCGCGCTGGAGCGGCGGTTCGACGGAGGTCTACAACGGCGTCGTGTGCTTCCAGCTAAAGACGGAGGAGGGCGCGGAGGCGCTGGCCCTTGGTCCAGGGGTCTACACGGCGACCGTTGTCTTCCGCGATGTGGAGAC
>JAYUAG010000488.1:0-3206 GCA_043741475.1 Thermoflexaceae bacterium
GCCTGGCGCGCGACCGTGACCTCGATCACACGCAACCCCGTGACCGCGCTGATCAACACCCACCACCACGCCGACCACACCAACGGCAACTTCCTCTTCGCGCCGGAGACGGCGATCATCGGCCACGAACTCTGCCGCGAAGAGATCGTGGGCAGCCCAGCCTTCCCCCGTCATTCGCCCCTCTTCCCCAACACGGACTTCGGCGAGTGCCCGCCCACGCCGCCAACGATTACGTTCCGGGACGGCATGACCCTCTGGGTCGACGACCTGAAGTTGGAGCTGATCTTCCTCGGTCCGGCGCACACGACGAACGACGTCGCCGTCTGGATCCCGGAACGCAAACTGCTGTTCGCCGGCGACATCCTCTTCAACCGTGGCACTCCCTTCACGATGTTCGGCTCGATCGCGGGCTCACTCGACGCCCTGGACCGGGTGGAGGCGCTGGGCGCGGAGCGGATCGTCCCCGGCCACGGCGCGGTCTGCGGCCCCGAGGTGATCAACGAAGTGCGGGGGTACCTGCGCTTTGTCCAGCAGGTCGCCGAAGGCGGATTCGAGGCGGGCGCGACCCCGGCAGAGCTGGCGAAGGACCTTGACCTCGGCGCCTACGCCGAACTGGGCGAGGCGGAGCGCATCGTCCCCAACCTTCATCGCGCCTATTCCGAACTGCGTGGCGAACCGCGCGGAATGCGCCTCGACCTTGCGGCGATGTTCCAGGAGATGGTCGCCTACAACGGCGGCCAGCCCCTCCGCTGCTTCGCGTGAGCCGAACGGCGACCACCGCGGTCCCACCTGGTAGCCGTGGCCCACTGTGGCCACGGACGGACGAATGATGCCGGGAGTCGGGGGCTCTCGTTGTAGCCCTCGATCCACGGCTGTAGCGTGTGAACATGATCCGAGGACTCTTCCCAGTCGTGGCCGCACTCGGGATGCTGGGCGTGGTGACCGTGTTCGCCGCGCTCGGCACGACTTCGAGCGCACCAGGCGTCGGGCGAACCGTCCTGGTTGCGATCACGGGGCCGGCGCTGCCCTCGGGTGGGCCAGGCCTGCTCCGTGTGTACTCGAATTCCCGCCCTGAGGGCGATGTGATCGCCACGCAAGGCGACGCCGTCTTCGCGCGCTGGTCTCCCGACGGACACTGGCTCGCCGTCCTTTCCATCGTCGACGGACCTGCCGAAAGCGACAGCAGACTCGTGCTGCAGATACTGAGGCGGCCATTCTTCCGCGGCGCGTCGCAGGCCTTCAAGATCGAGTCCTTTCATCCAACCCAATCTGGTCGCCGGACTCGGCCCTCATGACGTGTGTTTGCGGTGAGCGGCGAGAATGAACGGAAGGCTCACGGGCCGTTCGACCCAGAGGGCATACTCTTCCCAGGTCATCCCGAGGAACTCCCAGAGTTCGGTTCCGCCATCCCCCGTGTGCCACGTCTCCACAAAGTCATCGATAGCATCCATGTCGACGTCGCCGGTGAGATACTGTTCGAGAAAGGTGCGTGTGGTGGTCATGGTACGCACCGATGGTACCAGCGGCTCGGGAACGGGGCTTTGGCACGGGCGTCACACAGTCTCGCGTTAGAGTGCCCTGTTCCATCTTTAGCCCGCGCGCCAGCAAGGGCCCCGGTTATCGCGCCACACTCCGGAGCCCTTCCTTCCGGTCGGGTAGGGACGTGAAGCGCCCGTCGCCCCGCGAGCATCGCCGGCTCGCCTCCTGAAACCTGCGCCCAGCTGATCAACCGTCGCCTCATTGCCGTACAATCCGCGACACTCCCGGAGGTACCGCACCCATGTCCAACGAACCCTGGCGCCTCGGCGCAGCCGACCTTGCCGCCGCTATCCGATCGAAGAAACTCAGCAGTCGCGAGGTGGTGCAGTCGCACCTTGACCGCATCGCCGCGGTCAACCCGAAACTGAACGCGGTCACGGTGACGCTGGCCGAATCGGCCCTCGCAGCGGCCGACGCGGCCGACCACGCGGTCGCCGCCGGAGGGACGCTCGGGCCACTCCACGGTGTGCCCTTCACCGTGAAGGAGAACATCGACCTCGCCGGCTCGGCCACGACGCAGGGCATCGTCGCGATGGCGGAGGCCGTCCCGCCGGTGGACGCGCCCCACATCGCCCAGATCCGGATCGCAGGGGCGATCCCAATCGGGCGCACGAACCTGCCGGACTTCGGCCTGCGCTGGCACACGGACAACGAACTCCGCGGCGCTACAAAAAACCCCTGGGACGCTACCCGCACGCCCGGTGGCTCCAGCGGCGGTGAGGCGGCCGCGCTCGCGACCGGCATGTCGCCCCTCGGCATCGGCAACGACCTCGGTGGCTCGTTGCGCTGGCCCTCCCAGTGCAACGGCACGGCCGCGCTCAAGCCGACGCTCGGGCGCATTCCGGACCATAGCGCCCTTGCGCCCGCGGACACGCCGCCGTCTTTCCAGCTGATGGCCGTGCAAGGGCCGATGGCGCGCCACGTGCGCGACCTGCGCCTCGCCTTCGCGAACATGACCGGCCCGGACGCGCGCGACCCCTGGTGGACGCCGGCGCCCTTACAGGGCCCGCCGGCGGCGAAGCGTGTCGCGGTCACCTTCGATCCCGCCGGCATGGGAGTCGACCCACGCGTCGCGGCCGGTGTACGCCGCGCCGCCGATGCCCTCAAGGCCGCGGGCTACCAGGTGGACGAAGTCGACCCGCCGATGGTGGCGGAGGCCCTCGAATGCTGGACGGGGCTCGTGCTCACGGAGACAGCCGTCGGTTTCATGCCGATCCTCCAGCAGATTGGCGGCAAGGATGCGAACACGTTCCTTAATAACACGCTGGCGCTGAGGCCAGCAGCAGATTCGCTTGCCGCCTACAGCTCGCTCTTCGCCGAACGAGTCACGATCGCCCGCGCCTGGGCGCAGTTCTTCGAGCTCTACCCGGTCGTCCTCGGGCCGGTCTCCTGCGGCCAGCCGTTCGCGGTGGGCGAAGATCTGGCGCCTGAAGGCGGGCTGGCGATCCGGGATCATCTGCGTCTCGTGGTCGCGCTCAACCTGCTCGGGCTGCCGGCGGCGGTCGTGAACGCGGGTGTCGATGGCGGCCTGCCCCAGGGCGTCCAGCTGATCGCGGACCGCTACCGCGAAGACCTCTGCCTGGACGCAGCCGAGGCGGTGGAGACCGCGCTCGGCATCGCCACACCGATCGACCCGCGGTGAGGTCGCGGCGAAGGGGTGCCGCGGC
>JAYUAG010000489.1:0-7507 GCA_043741475.1 Thermoflexaceae bacterium
GCCGTGTTCGGGTTCAACATGCTCGGCGACGCGCTGCGCGATGTGCTGGACCCGCGCCTGCGCGGGTCGCGGTAGAGCGCGGGGTATCGGCTCACCTGAGCAAAGCGCCGCCCAGCCAGGCGATGACGTCGCGAGTGACCTCGTCGCGGTTCGTCTCGTTCAGCATCTCGTGGCGGCCGCCCGTGTAGTAGAGCGTATCGATGCGCTGCACGCCGGCGCCCCGCCAGCGCTCTTCGAGCAGCCGCATGCCCTCCAGGTTTCGGTTGATCGGGTCCGCGTCGCCCGCGAGAAAGAGACACGGCAGGTCCGGCCGGATTCGCGCCAGCCGTACCGGGTCGGCGAGGACGAACGGGTCGGCCCGTGGCGTGGTCGCGGGCCTCATCTCAAAGCCGCAGAGCGGGTCGGCGATATACCGATCTACTTCCGCCTCGTCGCGGCTTAGCCAGTCATACGCGGTGCGGGCGCCCGGCTCGAAGGGGGCGTTGGGCGCGAAAATCGGCGGCGGGTCGCCCGGCTGCGGAAGCTCCCGCGCGGTTGATCCGGAGAGGACCAAGGCGTCGATCAACCGCGAACCTTCCGGAACGTACTGTTGGGCCACCGCCGCGCCCATGCTGTGACCAAAGACCGCGATAGGAATCGCGGGCCTTGCGTCGCGAGCGACCTGGACCAACTGGCCGAAGTCGGCCACGAGGCCATCCCAACCGCCCGCGCCATAGTCGCCCAGGCCCCCGGGTGGCGCCGTCGCGCCGTGCCCGCGATGATCGACTGCGAAAACATCGAAGCCAGCGGCGTTGAGGGCGGCTGCGAAGCGCCCGTAGCGGAGCGAGTGTTCGGCCGCGCCGTGGGCTATCACAACGACCGCCCTCGCGGGAGCAGCACACCACTCGTATGCGTGAAGCACCGTTGCATCGACCGCGGACTGAATCGTGAACAGTCGTGGCGCCATAAGGCCCTCCATCCCGGGCTGAGCCCGGCGTCAGCCAGCGAGTGTAAGAGCATTTCTGCAGGCCGCCCAACCTGGGGTGGTCGGGCCGCGCTTGGCCCGTTCGCACGGCGGCCGGTAAGATATCCGTTCGACCACCTCACAGCGCCCCTTCGGAGAGCACCTCTTTGCACGTCATCGGACTGACTGGCGGGATCGCCAGCGGCAAAACCACCGTGACCCGCGTCTTTCGCGAACGAAACGTCCCGGTCATCGATGCGGATTTGCTCGGCCACCGCACGTACGAGCCCGGGACCGATACCTACCGTGCCGTTGTCCGCGCCTTCGGCGACGACCTCGTCGCCGCCGACGGTACGATTGACCGGCGCGTCCTCGGCGGCAAAGTCTTCGGCAAGCCCGAGGAGCTGAAGAAGCTCACCGACATCGTCTGGCCCGGTATCCGCCGCCTGGCCAGCGAAGAACTCTCCGCACTCGAGACCGCAGGCAACGAGCTCGTCCTCCTCGAGGCCGCCGTCCTCTTCGAGGCTGGCTGGCACGACCTCTGCGACGAAGTTTGGGTGGTCGTCGTTGAGCCAGACCTCGCCGTCAAGCGCCTTGCGGAACGCAACAACCTCGACGAGGAAGCGGCGCGAGCGCGCATCGCCTCGCAACTTTCGAACGCCGAGCGGATCGTGAAAGCGGATGTGGTGATCGAGAACAACGCCACGCTTGCCGCCCTCGAAACGCGCATCAACCGCGCCTGGGACGAACTTCAACGGCGCATCCGCGCCGAATCCGGGAGGGAACCATGACACAAGCAACGCTATCCGGTGGCGCATCCATGCACGCCGTCGAGGACTACACGGTCGACAGCGAGCCGTACTACCTCCCCATCGGCGATGAAGTGCAGCTGTTCGAGATGGCGTACGAGCAGCGCATTCCCGTCCTGCTCAAGGGCCCCACGGGCGCGGGCAAGACCCGCTTCGTCGAGTACATGGCTTATCGCCTCGGCCGTCCCTTCGCCAAGGTCGCCATGCGCGGCGAAGAGATCGACCACCGCGGCGCTCTCATCACCGTTGCCTGCCATGAAGACCTCACCGCCAGCGACCTCGTCGGCCGCTATCTGCTCGATACCGACGGCACGCGCTGGGTCGACGGCCCACTCACGCGTGCCGTCAAGTCCGGCGCTATCTGCTACCTCGACGAGGTGGTCGAAGCGCGCAAGGACACCACTGTCCTCATCCACCCGCTCACGGACTACCGGCGCCTCCTGCCGATCGAAAAGCTTGGCCAGGTCGTAGAGGCGGCCGACGGCTTCCTGCTCGTGATCTCCTACAACCCTGGCTATCAGAGCGCCCTCAAAGACCTGAAGCATTCCACCCGCCAGCGCTTCATCGCCATCGAGTTTGGCTACCCACCGAAGGATCAGGAGGCAGAGATCATCTCGCACGAGGCGGGAGTGAAGAAGGATGTTGCCACCGACCTCGCCAAGCTCGGCGAAAAGGTGCGCAACCTCCGTGAGCACGGGCTCAGCGAGGGAGTCAGCACCCGCCTCCTCATTTACGCCGGCAAACTCATCTCGTGCGGGATCGCACCCCGGCGCGCCTGCCAGGTCGGCGTCACCTGGGCGCTCACCGACGACGCCGAGGTGCAGCGCAGCATCGAAGAGGTGGTGACGTCGATTTTCGAATAGTCCCGAGAACCGAGAACCGAGTGAGTGCAGTACAACGATATCAGGACCTCATCGCGTGGAAGAAGGCACGGATCCTGACAAGCGCGATCTATGGCGCCACGCGAGAGGCAGAGTTCAGCAGGGACTTCGGACTTCGTGATCAGGTGCGCCGTGCATCGGTCTCAATCATGGCCAACATCGCAGAGGGCTTCGAGCGCAAGGGCGCAGGAGAGTTCGCTCACTTCCTGATGATTGCAAAAGCGTCGTGCGCGGAGGTCGGATCGCACCTCTATGTCGCGTTGGACGTTGGTTACATCCTGGAGCAGGAGTTCGATTCACTTTACGCGCTCGTGGACGAGGTAGGACGCGTGATCGCGGGCCTTCACCGCGCGGTTGTCGCACGCGGCAGCCATGCGTCCTCTACTCGGCACCCTGACCTCGGACCTCGGAACTCGGAACTCGGAACTGGCCAATGAAATTGGCCCTCGTCTCCGACATCCACTGCAACCTCCGCGGTCTCGAACTCGCCCTCGACCTCATGGCCCCCTTCGATCAGCTCTGGTGCGCGGGCGACTCTGTCTTCCAGTTCCGCTGGTCGAACGAAGTGGTAGGGCACCTCAAAGATCTCGGCGCCCGCGTCATCCTTGGCAACCACGAAGACACCATCCTCAGCGTCGACGGCGTCCGCGCCATCGGCAACCCGAAAGTGGATCAGGAGCTCGTCGCATGGATGCGCCAGCAACCGTATCGCATCGAGGAGGTGGTCGATGGCAAGCGAGTAGTGATGACGCACGGCTCCCCCTGGGAGCCCTGGAAGGACTACATCTACCCTCACGAGGCCGCCTGGTCGCGTGTCGCCGGGATGGACTGCGACACGCTCATCGTCGGCCACACACACTTCCAGATGGCGCAACGCTTCGGCGGGGTCCTTGTCATTAACCCTGGCTCCGCTGGCGACCCGCGCGACCACCGCAACGGCTTTCAGCTCTCCTGCGCCACCTGGGACACCGTCGCCGATGAGGTAACCTTCTACGACTACGCCGATCCGACCCGGAACTTCGTCCCTTCATCCGCGGCGCTCGACAAGGCCGGAAAGCGGTGACTTCGGGAGCCGCGGGCGTTAGGCGTCCCGTCCGTGGTCAGCCACTTCGACCCGGCCGCGCGCACAGGCTACGCTAGCACGATCGGGCGGGCGTTCGCTGCCGCAGAACAACTTCGAGGAGGACGGCCATGACCGTCGTTGGTGATCTCCTGGCAAGGCACCAGGAACGGCTCTCCGGATTTCCGGCGCCGCTGCGCCAGCACTTCGAAGCCGGCCTGCGCGCGCTCGCGCCCCGCCTCAGCCCTTCGCAGCTGCAGATCTGGACAGAGACCGGCGTCGAATTGACCGCCCTCTCGCTGCGCTCCTGGGAAGCGGCCGTTGAGTACTTCAAGGCCGGCGCCGAGTTCCCGCCCACTATCACCTGGGAGGCGCTGGAAGACCTCGGCCGTGAGAGCCTCTCGATGGCGGCCGAGTCGGCGCCCCTCGCCGTGTCCTTCCTCCGTTCCGCGCCCGCGGCCGTCAAGGCCGTCGGCCCCGGTCACCTCCGCCAGTGGGCCGACCTCGGCCGGCGGCTCTACAAGGGCAACTGGAAGAGCTCCTCCCTCGCTGCCCAGTTCTACGACCTCGCGCCCGCGCTCTACGGCGTCGTCCGCATCAGCCAATCCACGCGGCTCGTCCTCTTCATCGACGAACTCGCCCGCCATAGTTACGAGCTCGCCTCCGCCTGCCTCGCATCAGCGCCCGAGGTCCTCGGCCGCCTCGACGACGATGACCGGTTGCCCTTCATCGCCTTCGCCGTCGAGCTTGCGCAATCGAGCTGGGCCGACTCCCGGCTCTATTTCGAACGCGGCGTGCCCCTTCTCCAGAAGGTTCACTCACCCGTGCGCGAACGCTACCTGTTGCTCTCCGCTCAGGTCGCCCGCGGACATAACCGCTCCGCCTTCCAGTACTTCGAAGAAGCCTCAGCCTCTTTCGCCGAACTCGATGTGGACGACCACCACAAGGTGCTCGAACTCGCGGAACAGCTCACGGCTTATTCCGCCTATGCCGCCATGGACTTCCTCACCAGCGTCCCGCGAGTGCTCACGCGCATCAAGATCGACGAGCTGGAAGCGTGGCAGGCGGCCGGGCTGCGCATCCTTCAATCCAGCCACGATGGCGGCGAAGCCTACTTTCGCCTCCAGTCGACTCGCGGCGAGGACATCCTCGATACCCTCTCCGCGCGCATCGAGCTGCCCAAGGTCGGCGAGATACTGCGGCTCTACTGTAAGGCACTGACCGGCCGCAACCTGAGCGTGCAGAACACTACCGCTCTGACCGACAAGGGTATCGGCTGGGTGGACCAGGGCCGCGCCAGCACCGAGGGGACCTCGATCTTCCTCCCCGAAGTGATGGAACGGTATGCCCAGAAGGACGAGAACTGGGCGGCGATGAAGGTCTTCGCCACGCACCAGGCTGGCCGCCTTGAGTTTGGTAGCTTCGAGCTCCGCACCGACGAGCCTTCCGTCGTCTTCGAAGCAACGCTCCCGGCCATCGCTGCGCGCACTGAGAGCCACGCGGTCACCGAGGTCGAACGCTTTTTTGACCTCTTCCCCGACCGCCGCCTTGCTAGCGACATTTTTTCCATCGTCGAAGACGGCCGGGTCGATGCGAGCATCCAGCGCGAATATGGAGGCATGCGCCGGCCGCTACGCCGGATGCAGCGGGATGCCCTCCAGGTCCGCCCCGATGTGAAGAAACTCCCGCTCCGCCAGTCGTTCGTCGAGAATCTCGTGCGGGCCAGCCTGGACGGCGAGGACGCTGTCCTCTGGCCCAAGAGTCGCGGCGACGACATGGCCCGAGGACTTGGCGTCCTTCGCATCGCTGGCAGCGAAGGGACTACCGTCCAGGACACCGCCGAAGCAACCCTGCGTCTGTACCGCATCGCCCTCGGCATCCCCAACACGCTCGATGACCAGATGGACGAAGAGGAATGGGACAGCGTCGAGCCGATGGAGGGCGGCCAGCAGATGGCGATGGACGGAGGCGAACCCGGCGGCGAAGGCGGTCAGCCCCAGATGGGCGACGCGGCCGCGGGCGAGGACTATGCGTCGCCCGACGATGTGGACTTCCGCGGCGACTTCAAACCCGAGCTCGTCCAGCTGCTGATGAAGCTCCGGCAGGACGCGCAGGGCGGCGAGGCAGGCAAACAAACCCCGCAGCCGCTCACCCCCGAACAGCTCCAGGAGCTGCTCGAAAAGAGCATGGACATCGACCTCGATTCCCTCATGGAGGGCGACCTCGACGCGACCACCGGCCAGTTCCTTTCGAACTTGATGAAGGAGGCCGGCACACCCGCGGGCGACAAAGAGAACAAGAAAGGCGACCCCACGGGCGATCAGTCCACACCCGGCGGCGAGGGTGAAGAGCCGCTCGCGCCGATCATCACGACCTACTACTACGACGAGTGGGACTTCCGTGCCCAGGACTACAAGCCCCGCTGGTGCGCCGTGAAAGAGTCAAAGCTCGAACAGGGCGACGACAACTTCTACGAAAATACGCTCCATGAACACGCGGGACTCGTGGCCCAAACGCGGAAGCAGTTCGAATTAATGAAGCCCGAGCTCTTCCGGAAGATCAAGCGACTCCCCGAGGGCGAGGATTTCGACCTGGACGCGGCTATCGAATGGATGGTCGAGCGGCGCTCCGGTGGCGCACCAAACGAAAAAATCTACTGGCGGCGCAACAAGATCGAGCGTGATGTCGCCGTCGCCTTCCTGATCGACATGTCCGCGTCTACGGATGAAGAGATCAACAAACGTGACAAGAAGTACGACGATGATGATTACGACGATGACCCGCGAAAGTACCTGAGCTGGTGGGTTTCCAAGCGCCGCCAGGAGCTCTCCAGTCCGCCCAAGCGGATCATCGACCTCGAAAAAGAGTCGACCGTGCTCCTGATGACGGCGCTCGAGACGATCGGCGACCAGTACGGCATCTTCGGCTTCAGCGGCTACGGACGCGATAACGTCGAGTTCTTCGTGATCAAGGACTTTGACGAGAACCTCGATCAGGCGATAAAGAAGCGTCTCGACAAGGTGACGCCGATCCGCTCCACGCGCATGGGCCCCGCGATCCGCCACGCCGCCTGGAAGCTCAACATGACCGACGCCAAGGTGAAGATCCTCGTCCTCCTGAGCGACGGCCGCCCCCAGGACCACGGCTACGGTCGCGATCGCACGGAGAAGGAATACGCGATCCACGACACGAAGCAGGCGCTCAACGAAGCGAAACGCGAGGGCATTACGCCCTTCTGCCTGACCGTTGACCGTGCGGGCCACGACTACTTGAAGACGATGTGCGAAGACATCGGCTACGAAGTCGTGGCCGACATCGAAGCCCTCCCCAGCCGCTTGCCCACGCTCTATCGCCGCCTGACGGAGTAGCGGAGTGAATGCGTTCCACTGGTTGGAAAAGAACGGACCATTGTTGATTGCGGCGGGAGTGCCAACGGTGTTCTACCCGTTCGACATCATCGTACGCGACGGCTTTGGCCTGGGGGTTCGCGATGCTGGGCCTGATCTCGCGCTGCTCGCCGTCGCAGGCGCCGCGACGCTTGCCGTGATCGCGGATGTCACGTTCAAGTTCAGGGCCCGGAGGCGCCTGGCTGCGGCGATTCGGCCGTCAGATGTCAACGACTCCGGCCAAACGATCCAACCTGTGGACCAGACCTACGTTGGACGCATCTCCGCCACGGCCGCCCGTCAACCGAAGTCTCGGCGTTGATGGCATCAAGCGCATAGCGCCGCCATAGTTCTATTTCGCCGTGGCAGTCCCCTTCGCCACCAGGCTGCCGTTGCCTAGAACTTGTCGAACAGCCGGCCGAGATCGG
>JAYUAG010000490.1:0-3204 GCA_043741475.1 Thermoflexaceae bacterium
GGCTCCACCCAGCGTCGCAGAGTCAGGCCCGGGGGAACCAGACGCGGTTGCGCTGGCCGTATTCCCAGATGAGCAGCCGCTCCCAGAGCATGAAGAGGGGAAAGCGTTCGCCGAAGCCCGGCCGCTCCGGATGGACGCTCCGGTAGGCCGTGAGGAAGGTCGCGCCCGTATCCGGCCCGTGCTGAAGATGGTGAGTGAGGTAGCGGCAGAGGTCCGCTTCCGGGTGGCCCGCTTCGGCCGTCATCCAGTCGATCACCGCCGTCACCCGCCACGCGCCGCTCGCGTCGTCCACGAGCACGTTGCCGTCGTGGTAGTCGTGGTGGACGACGGTGGGCGTGAATGGCTCGGCGAACGCGGGCAACGCCGCTTCAATTACGCGCTCGACCCAGTCCATGTCAGCCGGGGCGGTCGCTGCGGATGCGCGCGCAGCCGCTTCGAGCAGTGTTCGCACCTGAGCCGCGGCATAGTCGCCGTAGCCGGAGTCGTGCGGTCGTATGCCGTCGAGCGCCAGCTCGTACCCGCCGGCCGCGGGCACGGTGACGGTGTGCAGCGCGGCCAGCGCAAGACCCATCTCGCGGGCGTGAGCGGCGTGATCGTCCGCGCTGAACGCTCGTAGCGCCGGCGTCACCAAGGGTATTCCCGGCATGCGGGGCACGACTGCGAAGGGCCAGCCGAAGATGTCGCGGCGCTCCTCGATCGAGTACGGCCACGGCACCGGTGGGCCATTACCGGATTCGTGGACGAGCCGCGAGAAGAACCGCTCCTTCGGGAACTGCCAGTCGTCTTCGTCCGCTGCGTTCCAGTGGGGCGCGCCCCGGAGGACGAAGCGGCCGCGCGTCGATTCAAGGAGGAGGTTCTGTCCGAAGAGACCCCCGAGCGCGGGCTCGGCCGACACCAGCCGTCCGAGGTCGAAGCAATCGAGCGCCGCCTGCAACTGCTCATCGCTGATCGTGCCCAGGCGCTTCGAGTACTCGCGGAGCATCCCGGCTAGAGTACAGGCAGAGGGAACACCGATGTCCGTCCACGAGCTTGCTGCCTACGACGATGTGCCCAACCGCCCCGGGCGCCGTGCCCGCAACCTCGCTGGCAGCGAACACGGCTTCGATTCACTCTTTATCGTCGAGACCGAGCTGGACACTGGCTCATCCATCCCGCTGCATATCCACCCGGTCGAAGAGGCCTGGGTGGTCACAGCCGGGGAGCTTGTCGTGCGCCTCGGCGAGGAGAGGCTCGTCGTGCCCGCCGGCAGCGTGGCCCGTGTGCCACCCAACGTCCCGCACTCGGTGGTGAACGAGGGGACGCAGACGGCGCGAGCGCTCACCGCAGCGCCCTGGTCGCGGGCGACGTTCTACTCTGCGGCGACCACGTACCTCGAAGGCGTGCCCCGGCGGGACTGACTGGTCGTGCAGTTCATGCACCGCGGTTCGGATGGGTGTGCGGGCGCTCTCTCTGCATTGTGACTCCCGTGGGGTACTTCCCGCCGATGCGTCCATAGAGACACGAGATGCGGCCGAACCGCACGTTGACGGCGCGCCCGCTATCCTGAGGCGGTATGCGTTTGCGATTGGTCGGCCTGGCCCTCTCTTCAATGCTCTTCGGGGCGGCAGCGCTATTCGCTGCCTGTGGTGGCGGCGGTAAGTCAACGCCCAGCGCCGCATCGCCCGGTGGAGCAGCGAGCCCGTCTGCGGGGAACGCGACGGCCGGTGGTTCGACGCCCGCGGCGGTGGCGGCCCTGCCCACTTGCTACGCGCCCGGCGAGACCGTGAAGGATTCGCCCTTCGCCGCGAGCAAGGACCCGGCCAAGGACCAGATCGGCAAGCCCTCGACGATCAAGGTGATCCCGGCGACGGCGGACATCCATGTCGGCGCCAACAACCTGGTCGTCGGCATCACCAACCTGAAGGATGAACCGCAGGGCGGGGCGAAGCTGCGGGGCACGGTCTACGACCTGAAGGACGGCAAGACCACGCCGGTCTGCCAGTTCAACCCCGTCGCGAGCGCACCGGGCGTCGGCCCCGAGTTCGCGCACACCCACGCCGACGGGGCGAAGCACCCCCACGGTGGCGAGAGCGACGACCGCGTGGGCTACTACGCGAACATCCCTTTCGAGCGGCAGGGGCCGTGGGGGCTGGCCATCGAGGCCGTGCTCAAGGATGGCTCGAAGACCTTCGGCAGCGTCCTGTTGCAGGTGACCGAGCGCTCCGCTGTGCCCGCCCCCGGACAGGCTGCGCTGAAGAGCGACAACCTCACGAAGAAGGACGTGAAGGACATCCGCGAGATCGATTCAGGGACGCCGCCCAACGACATGCACGACCTGAAGATCAAGGACGTGATCGCCGCCGGCCGGCCGCTCGTGATCGTCTTCTCGACGCCCGCCTTCTGCACGTCCCTTTTCTGCGGGCCGGTGAATGAGGAGGTCGAGGCGCTGCGGGACATCTACAAAGACCGCGTCGACTTCGTCCACATCGAAATCTGGCGCGACTTCACCAACAAGATCATCAACACGACCGCGCGTGAATGGCTGTTGACCGCGGACGGGCGCCTTTCCGAACCGGTGGTCTACGCGATCGGCAAGGACGGCGTGATCTTCGACCGCTGGGAAGGCCCCATCGCGCGCAACGTGATGGAGGCGAGTGTGAAGGCGATCGCCGAGGGCCAGACTTACAAGAAGTAAGGCTCGCTCAGGAGTCGCGGCCGTTTCTGGCCGCCGGAGTCCGCGGCGTCCTGGGCGCCTGTGTTACGCTAGTCACACGGAAGAGACACAATGAGCACACTGGTTCGTCGTACTCACGTCACGCTGCCGAAGGCGATGGTGGAGGCGCTCGATGAACGCGTCGGGCCGCGCAAGCGCAGCGAAACGGTGGCTGCGCTCGTGGACGAGTGGCTCCGCCGCGAGCACGCAAAGGAGGTCTTCGCGCGACTCTCCGGTTTCGTCAACATCGAGGATCACCCGGAGTGGCGGACCGATGAGGACGTCAATCGCTGGGTTCACGAAATCGGGAAAGACTACAGGGATCCGTGGGACGCGATTCGTCTCGTAGCTCCAGGGACCATCCGGTAGTCTTCCCTCGCCCCGCATTTCAGCCGGGGCTTAATGCGCCACACAATCCTTCGCCCGCCAGTGCCCACAGAGGGGCACGACTCCTGGTTCCAACGCCACATTCAAGGAGTCGCGGCCGTCTCTGGCCGCTGGAGTCAGTGGCA
>JAYUAG010000491.1:0-7505 GCA_043741475.1 Thermoflexaceae bacterium
TCCGTCCCGTCGGCGAGGGGCTCGTGGAGGGGGAGACTGAGGACCTCGCCGTTGAGTGCGATCGCCAGTTCGGGCCGGACGCGGCCGTCCTCCACGATCCGGACATAGAGACCGGGGCAGCGAGCGTCGGCTGCGGTCAGCGCTTCGCCGAGCGTACGGCCCTCGACGACGACGCGGTTGGCGCCCTCACAGAGAGGGCGGAGCATGGAGGGGATGATGATTGTGACGCTCACGCGGTTCGCTCGGCAGCGATACCGCGCAGGAGCAGCCTCATCGGATGGAGCGTGCGGTTGAACGGGTTCAAGACGAGCCCAAGGATCTCGAGCGTGACAGCTCCGAGCAACGCCTCATCCCCTTCCTGACCGAGGATGACGGGCGTGGTCGCGTGACCAAGCTCTCCCAGGTCGATGTGACACTCGCCCACGTCCCGCTCGACGAGCGTGCCGTCAGCGAGGGCGAACGACTCGGTACGCAGGCGGGGCAGATCAAGCGCCTTCCAGACAGCCTCGGGCGCGAGCGAGTAGACCGCCCCGCTGTCGACGAGGAAGCGGACGTCGGCCTCACGGCCGGTGGGTCCGCGCAGTCGGCCGTTGATGAAGGTGATGCTCACGCGGCCAGTCTACCCGAGACGAGGTGGTTCCTCCACGGAGAGGGTAGCGGAATCGCCGAGCGCCTCGCCGGTGACAATGCGGTTCACGTCTTGTATGGAACCGCAGACGGGCGCAGAGGACTGGCCCAGTCCGATACCGCGACGGTCACGGAGCGGGTTGCAGCGAAAGGTCAACCGCTCGGGAACGGGGGGTCGTCCGGGTTGGTCGATGCGGCCCGCTTGCTTACGCGCGCGGTTCGGAGAGGACGGTGGTCCGGGGCAGTGAATAGCGCGCAGCGGCCGATCCCAGTGCTTGCTCACGCGCGCGCTATGGACGCTTGCCTTCGATGCCTGATCAGGCCATCAACATCTCCATCGGGCGCAGCGTGCGGCTAAACGGGTTGAGGACGAGCCCCAGCTCTTCGAGCGTCACCGCGCCGAGCAGGGCAAGGTCACCGGGGGCGCCGAGGATGACGGGTGTCGCCGTCTCCCCCAGAGCGAGCTTGATCTCGCACTGGCCCACGCCGCGCTCGATCACCGTGCCGTCCGCCAGCCGCAGACGAAGCGAACGCTTTCGCACGAGGCCGAGCTTCTGCCAGACCTCCTCCGGGAGCGACGTATAGTGCGCGGCGCTGTCCACGAGGAAGTCGAGCGTCGCCTCATCGCCGCGCGGCCCGGTAACGGCGCCCTCGATGAAGGTGATGCTCACGAGATCATCCTACGCGAGGTGATGGAGTTCCTCCACGATGCGGCGCGGCGAGAGCGGCAGGTCGGTGAAGCGGTGGCCGGTGGCGTCGGCGACGGCGTTGGCGATTGCCGCCAGCGGCGGGACGATCGGCACTTCGCCCACGCCCCGGACACCGTAGGGGTGGCCAGGGTTCGGGATCTCAACGAGGATCGTCTCGATCATCGGCACATCGAGCGTGGTCGGCATGCGGTAGTCCAGGAAGCTCGCGTTATTCATGCGGCCGTCTTCGCCGTAGTAATACTCCTCGTTAAGCGCCCAACCGATGCCCTGGGCGACGCCGCCCTGGATCTGGCCCTCTACGTACGAGGGGTGGATCGCGGTGCCAACATCCTGAGTTGCGGTATAGCGAAGTACGTCGACCTTGCCCGTGTCCGGGTCCACTTCGACATCAACGATGTGGGTGGCGAAGGCTGCGCCGACGCCGCGCGCGGAGACCGAGCCCTTGCCCACGATCGGGCCTCCGGTGCGTCCTGAGGCGGCGGCGACATCCTTGAAGGCCATGCGCTTGGTCGTGTCTTTCGTCGAGCGGATCTCGCCGTCTTCGTAGACGAGGTCATCTTCGGGGCAGTTGAGCCGCTTGGAGGCACGGGAGACCATCTGGCGACGGATGTCCATGCCCGCCTCGTAGACGGCCAGGCCGCTGGCGAAGGTGATGCGGCTGCCGCCCGTGACGTCGTTGTGCCCGATCGAGTCGGTGTCGACGACGGTGGGTTTGACGTCGTCGTAGGGCACGCCAAGCGTCTCCGCGAGCTGCATCGCGAGCGAGGCGCGCGTGCCGCCGATGTCGGTGTTGCCTTCGATCAGGTTCACGGTACCGTCCGGGTTGACGGAGACGATGACGCTCGACTGCAGGCCGGCGTTGAACCAGAAGCCGGTGGCGACGCCGCGGCCGCGGTTCGGGCCTTCGATGGGCGAGCGATAGTGGGGCGATTCAAGCGCGGCGCGCAGGGTGTCTTCGGCGCCGATGCGCGGGAAGGGGACGCCTGTGGCCATCTTCGTGCCTTCGCGTGAGCTGTTCTTGAGCCGGAACTCGAGCGGGTCGACGCCCACCTTCTTCGCCAGCTCGTCGACGACGCTCTCGCAGGCGAAGGCTGCAGCCGGCGCCCCGGGCGCGCGGTAGGCGGACGTCTTCGGCTTGTTGACGACGACGTCGTAGCCTTCGAGTTCGAAGTTCTCGATGTTGTAAGGCGAGAGCATGCACATGGCGCCGGCGCCGACAGGCGAGCCGGGGTAGGCGCCGGCTTCGTAAGCGAGCTTCGCCTTCACGCCCGTGATGCGGTCGCCCTTGACCGCCATCTTGCATTGGATCCAGGTGCCGCTCGTCGGGCCGGAGGCTTCGAAGACCTCCGTGCGGTTCATCGTGATCTTGACCGGACGGCCGCTCTTCTTCGAAAGCAGCACGGCCACGGGGTCGAGGTAGATCGGGATCTTGCCGCCGAAGCCGCCGCCGATCTCCATGGGTATGACGCGGATCTTCGCGACGGGCAGCTTCAGGACCTCGGCCACCTGTGTGCGGACAACGAACGTGCCCTGCGTGGAGGTGTGAATCGTCACGGTGCCGTCGGCGTTCCAGCTGCCGGTGCTGTTGTGGGGCTCGATGTATCCCTGGTGGACCATCTTCGTGGTGAACTCGCGCTCGACGATGTGGTCCGCGGCGGCGAAGGCGGCTTCGAGGTCGCCGCCGGCGAAGCGGATGACGCTCGCGATGTTGCTCGGCTTCTCGCTGAGCGAGCCGTCCATCGCCTTCGTGAAGCGGGTCTCCTTGAGCAACGGCGCATCTTCGCGCATCGCGTCACGCACGTCGAGGACCGGCGGAAGAACCTCGTACTCGACCTTGACCGCCTTGACCGCTTCTTCAGCCTGGTGCGAGTTGAGCGCGGCGACGGCCGCCACCGCGTGGCCACGGTAGAGCACCTTATCCGAGGCGAGGACGTTGTCGCTCAGCTCGCGGAGGTTCACGGCGCCTTCGCCGAGGTCTTCGATCTTGTCCGCAGCCACGGGGAAATCGGCGGCGGTGAGCACCGCCATGACGCCCGGCATCTTCTCGGCGGCGCTCGTATCAATGCTCAAGATGCGGGCATGGGCGTGAGGGCTGCGCACGATGCGCCCGAAAATCATGCCGGGCAGGCGCACATCGGCGCCGTACTGGGCCTTGCCGGTGACCTTCTCGACACCGTCCGGCCGGATGGGGCGCGTGCCGATGACTTTGTAGTTCGAGCGTTCGACGGTCGTCATGGTTAGTTCACCTCCTGCATGTCGGCGGCCTTGAGGACAGCCTTCACGATCTTGTCGTAGCCGGTGCACCGGCAGAGGTTGTTGGCGAGCCACCAGCGGACGCGGTGCTCGTCGGGGTGAGGCTCGCGGTCGAGCAGGCACTTGGCGCTGACGATAAAGCCGGGCGTACAGATGCCGCACTGGAGCGCGGCTTCCTCGAGGAAGGCTGTCTGGAGCGGGTGCAGGTGCTCGGGCGAGCCGATGCCTTCGATCGTCGTGACCTCGGCCCCCGCGGTCTCGACGCCAAGGACACAGCATGAATTCACGACGCGGCCGTTGAGGATGACGCTGCAGGCGCCGCAGTTACCGTTGTTGCAGCCCTCCTTGGCGCCAGTCAGCCCGATTTCGTCGCGGAGGACTTCGAGCAGGCTCTGGCGCGGCTCGCACAGGAACTCGGTGGCGATGCCGTTGAGCGTGGTCTGGATGTGGCTTCGAGCCATGGGCTTAGCGACCCCCGTTGATGCGGCTGAGCGCGTGGTTGAGCGCGCGGATGGTGAGGACGGAGGCAAGGTGCTTGCGCTGAGCGACGGAGCCTCGCATGTCGGTGATGGGCGTGGCCGCGGCGGCTGCGGCGGCGCCGGCGAGCTGGAAGGTTGCTTCCGTTGCCGGCTTCCCGGCCATGGCAGAAGCGGCGTCCGGGACCATGAGCGGCGTGGGCCCGACGGCCCCCAGCGCCACGCGGGCTGAGGCGACGTTCCCGGCGCCATCGAGTTCAAGGCGCACGCCGCTGCTCGCGACGGCGATATCCATCTCGTTTCGGGGGATAAAGCGGTGATAGAAGGCGCCAGCGCGCGGCCCGAGCGGCGGCACGCGAATCTGGAGCAGGAGCTCACCCGGTTGGAGGGCGCTGCGGCCCGGCCCGAGGAAGAAGTCCTCGATCGGCATCTCGCGCGTGCCGGCAGCCGAGCCGAGCACAAGGCGTGCACCGAGCGCCATGAGCGCCGGCGCCGAGTCGGCGGCGGGACTGGCGTTGCAGACGTTGCCGCCAAGACTGGCGCGCGACTGGATCTGGATGCCGCCGATGATCTGGGCGCAGTCCACGATCGCGGCGAACCGCCGCACGACCTCCGGGTCTTCGTAGAGTTGTGCAGAGGTGACGGCAGCGCCGATCTCGAGCGTGCCATCGGCGGTGAAGCCGTAGGCCATCATTTCGGCGATGTGTTTCACATCGATGAGCTGGTCGCAGCGGCGGCGGCCTTCGCGGAGCATGACGATGATGTCGGTGCCGCCGGCGAGCATGAGGCTGGTGCGCCCGTTCCCCAGCGCCGCGTATGCTTCGGCAAGGGAACGGGGCGCGACGTAGTCGAAGTTTTCCATGCGCCATCCTGGTGATGAGGTGATGCGCCCTGAAGCGCGGTGACAGGTCGAGCCTGAAGGAAGCAATCCCGATTGTACGGACACGTTCGCGTCCTGTCGCGCCCGGGATATTCGCGCGGCGAAACTCTGTGCTGGCGTCGCTCGCGATGGCCCTCATTATCGGTTGGCTCGCTCTCGCCAGCCCTGCAACCGCCGCGGAAGTCATGCGGAGCTTCCGTGCCACCTACGACGTACAGCAGGACGGCTCGATCAATGTCGTCGAGGAGATCGCCTGGGACTTCGGCGTCGTCCCACGGCACGGCATCTTTCGCGACCTCATCGACCGCCGCGACTGTGGTAGCCCCAGCCCGAACGTGGGCCAGCCCGTGTACCCCTGCAAGAAGGGCTACGACCGCCGCTGGAAGTACGACATCCGTTCCGTCGAGATCGCCGAAGGCACGACCACGGCGTTTCAGCCGGTGGACTACAAGAAGAGCAGCGTGGGCGACGGCGTGCGGCTGCAGATAGGCGACCCGGATCTCACGATCTCGGGGCTGTGGACCTACCGCATCACGTATGTCATCCGGGGAGCGCTCGACGCGTATTCCGACCACGACGAGTTGTTCTGGAACGCGACGGGGCAGTGGCCGGTGGCGATCGAGAAGGTGGCGATCACGTTGACTTTGCCGGGGGCTGCGCCGATCGATACCAGCTGCTTCCAGGGCGCGCGTTCCAATCAGCCCTGCAAAGTGACCGCGATACCTGGCAAGGGTAGCGCGATCTACGAGACGACGAGGCTACTGGTGACCGAGGAACAGCTCACGATTGTCGGCGGATGGGACAAGGGCCGGGTGACGGTTAAGCCCCCGATCCTCGACTACCGTGGCTACTTCCACCTGGACGCGCTCGAATTCGGGGGCGCCGCCGTGACGGGCGTGCTGGGGCTGCTTGGCGTCGTGCTCGCGTTCCTGCGCCACGGCCGCGACCGCAGGTTCCGCTCGCTCTACTACCTCACTCAGGATCCGACCGAGGAGACGAAGCCGCCCTTCGGCAGGACGAACGTCGTGGTCGAGTTCCTGCCACCGGACGATCTCCGGCCGGCGCAGATGGGCCTCATCCTGGACGAGCGCGCCGACCCGCTGGACGTGACGGCAACGATCGTCGACCTGGCGGTGCGCGGATACCTCCACATCACGGAGACGCGGAAGGGTTCGTGGACGCTCACGCGCACTGAGAAACCCGCCGAGGACCTGATGCCGTACGAAGCGACGATCCTCGACGGCATCTTCAAATCGAACACAGCAGTGACTCTGGGCGATTTGAAGAACAAGTTCCACAGCCACCTGAGCACGGCCCAGGCGGAGCTCTATGACGACGCCCAGGCGAGAAAGTGGTTCCCACGCAAGCCGGCGCTGCAGAAGGGCATGTGGCTGGGGCTCGGGCTGGCAATCGCGCTCGCCGGGGCGGCAGCCACCTTCCTGCTCGCGATCACGATCAACCGCGCGCTCATCGGCGTGCCGATCGTGATTGCTGGCCTGATACTGGCGGCGATCAGCCCGGCGATGGCGCACCGCTCGGCCATGGGAAGCGAAGCGCTGCGGCGTGTGCTCGGCTTCCGGCTTTACATCGCCACGGCGGAGAAGTACCCGCAGAAGTTCAATGAGGAGCAGAACATCTTCGCCCGCTATCTGCCCTACGCCATCGTCTTCCAGTGTGTGACGAAGTGGGCCAAGGCGTTCGAAGGGCTCGACGGCCAGCCGTCGACGAACACGACCGGCTGGTACACAGGTGTGGCCGCGTTTAGCGTGCTCAACTTCTCGAACAGCCTGAGCAGTTTTTCCAACTCGATCGGGAGCACGATCGTGAGCACGCCCAGCTCCTCGGGCGGCGGTTCGGGCTTCTCCGGCGGCGGCTTCAGTGGTGGGGGCGGCGGCGGTGGCGGCGGGGGCAGCTGGTAGGCGGCGCCCGCGTCACCTCGCTAGCGGGCGTCGAGAAATGCGCGCAAGCGGTGGGGGAAGTTCGTGATGATGCCATCCACGCCCGCCTCGCAGAGGCGCTCCCAGTCCGCCTCCTCATCTGCGGTCCAGGTCCAGAGGGTGACCTGGCGGCGCTTGGCCTGGACGACGAGATCGCGCGTAATGCCGTGATGCTCCACGGAAAGCGCCTGGCCGCCGCGGCGAAGCAGTCCACCAAGGAGGCGGTCCATGCCAGCGGCATCGAGGCCGGGCGTGATGATCGCCGCGGAAACGCGCGGCGCGGTCGCGCGTGAGTACTCGATGATGGACGGGTCGAACGACTGAATGGCACACCATGCCTCAGCGTTGTGGCGTGCGACTACGGCAAGCACAGCGTCGACCAGCGGTCGCTCTGGCGCCGGGAGCGATGGATCCGACTTGATTTCGCACATCACGGTAAGCCGTCCAGCAACCAGGGCAAACACCTGGTCGAGCGTCGGGACGGGTTCGCCCTGTCCGGCGTCGGCGCTCAAAAGGGTCTGCAGCGAAAGGGCGCGGACGGCGCCGCTCAGGTTCGTTGTGCGGTCGACCGTGAGGTCGTGCATGAGCACGGGCACGCCGTCGGCCGACACCTGGACATCGA
>JAYUAG010000492.1:0-3194 GCA_043741475.1 Thermoflexaceae bacterium
GGCCAGCTCGACAATAACGCATCACGCAACGTGCTCTTTTGAAGCTGGCGATTCGGGGCTCTGCTATGACTGATCGTATTTTTCAGCACCCTGCTAGCCGGACTCGGAGATTCGTGAAGTCCAAGCACGACACCACTTTGGTTACCTGTTTGCTGCTGGTACCCCCGACAGGACTCGAACCTGTGCCTTCGGCTCCGGAGGCCGACACTCTATCCGCTGAGCTACGGGGGCAGATCGCGATCCTAGCCGACGGGGCCGGTAGCCGCACCGCTGAGGCGCGTTAGCTCGCGCCCAGGCCCTCGCGCGGCGCCCCCACGAGGATCGCCATGTTGCCATCCGGGTGGCGGTTCTCGTGCATCAGCTGGTGACATTCGCCTGTGCCGCTGAACGGAAACACCCGCCCGAGACAGGGGTCGATCTTGCCCGCTACGACCAGTTCATTGAACTCGCGCGCGTTGTCGTCGTTGGCAAAGTGCGAGCCCTGCAGCCGCTTCTGGCGCATCCAGAGGTAGCGCAGGTCGACGTCCGCGTTGTAACCCGTCGTGCCCGCGCAGATGACAACCATTCCGCCGCTTTCGCAGACAAATATCGAGGTTGGCACCGTGTCTTCGCCCGGGTGCTCAAAGACGATGCGCGGGTTCTTGCGTTCGCCGAGCACGTCCCACATCGCCTTGCCGAAGGCGCGCGCGCCCGTCGTGAACGCGTTCATCGCGGGGTCGCTCGTGCCAGGCAGCCGTCCCCAATGACTGAAGTCCTTGCGGTTGATGCAGCCAACGGCGCCGAGCTTTTTGCAAAAGTCGACCTTCGCCCCGTTCGAGACCACGGCCACCGGCTTCGCCCCGGCGAGGCTGGCGATCTGGATAGCCATCGAGCCGAGCCCGCCCGCGCCGCCCCAGACGAGCACCACGTCGCCGCTCCGCACGTCGTGGGGCGCCCAGTTGTGGAGCATCCGCCAGGCCGTCGCCCCGACGAGCATGTAGGCCGCCGACGCTTCCCAGGTGAGGTGCTTCGGCCGGGGCAGACACTGGTGAGCCTGCACTTTCGTGAACTGCGCGAACGAGCCGTAGTTCGTCTCGTAGCCCCAGATCTTGTAGCTCGGGCTGAACATCGGGTCCTCGCCGCTCAGCACCTCGGGCGCGCGCACGTCCCACGAGCCGCAGTGGACGACCACTTCATCGCCCACCTTCACGTTCGTGACGTTCGCGCCGGTCTTCCAGACGATGCCCGAGGCGTCGCTGCCGCCGATGTGGAAGTCCTCTGGCTCGCCGCCCTTCTGGCGCGCGCCCACGACATCGACGGGCGTGCCGAGCGCAGCCCAGACGTTGTTGTAGTTCACTCCGGCCGCCATGACGTAGATCAGCGCGTCGTCCGGCCCGATTTCCGGCACCGGCACGACCTCTTGCTGGAAGGCCTGGTCCGGGCGGCCGTAGCGCGATGGCCGGATGAGCTGGGCGTGCATGTTCGCTGGCACGACGCCGAGCGGTGGCATCTCGCCGAGCGGATAGAGGTTGGCGGCGGTAGCCGTGGCGGTAGCGGTAGCGGTGGTCATGGTGTCTCCCGTCGTATCAGCCAGATCAATGAGTCGGGCCATCGTACGGGAGGAGCTATCGACCGTAAATCTCACGGACGAGCACGCGATAGCCACAGACTATCGGTCGGCCACTCGTGTTCTCCCTATCGTAGCTCCGCGAGCACTTCCGCCGTGTGTTCGCCCACCAGCGGCGGACGGCGCTGGATCCGCCACGGCGACTGCGTGAACCGGATCGGCGCGCCGGGGTAGGTGAACGTCCGGCCCAGTTCGGGGTGCTCCACCTCCACGCGGAAGCCACGGGCGATGAAATGCGGGTCCTCCAGGACGTCCTCCGGTGCGTACACAATGCCGACCTGAAAACCCCGTTCTTGCGCGCCCGTGAAGAAGTCGTACGCAGGCACGCGTGCCGCGATGAAGTTCACAGCCTCGCGCCCGGCCCCAAAGATCGCGGCCACTTCCGGGTCTTCAGCGATGCGCGAGAGGTCGATCCGTTCGCGCAATTCGCCCGCCTCCAGCAACGGGGCGGCCGGAAACGCCTCCCGCAGCCCGAGTGTCTCCAGCCATTGGAGCACGCGGGCGAACTCCTCGGGCCGACGCGGTGGGATTCCCGTGTTGACGTAACGCCCGTCCGCGCAGGCCACCTGACTGGGCATGGTCAGATTCTGGCTGGCGTGGCGACCCGTCTGCCGCTGCACCGTCTGGCGCGCCACCAGCCAGGTGTAACTTCCCGCCTCCGTCGTCACGTTGCAGGCGGCGTGGATGTTCACGTCGATCAGTTGGCCCTCGCCCGTCACGTCCCGGCTGAGCAACGCCGTGAGCACGCACATCACCGCGTAGTGGCAGCCGGTCTGGTAGCCCTGGTTGCCGCCGCCGCGGACGGGCGGCAGCGAATGGTCGTCGTAGCCGCAGTTCCAGGCAGGCCCGCCGCCCGCGAGGAGCGTGAGGTCGGTCGCCGCTTCGTCCGCCCGCGGCGCCTCCCGCCCGAATGGCCGGATCGACGCCATCACGAGCCTCGGGTTCGCCTTCAGCGCCTCATTCCAGTCGACACCAAGCAATGCGAGGCGCCGGGGCTCGTCCGTCGTCAGGAACACGTCCGCCCTCTCGATCAGCCGCCGCAGAGTCGCGAGTCCCGAGGCATCCTGGAGGTCGATGATGGCGCTCCGCTTGCTCGTGTTGTAGTGCCAGAAGTAGAGGCTCCTCTCCGCTCCGGGTACGTCGTCGAGAAACGGTGGGTAGGTCCGCGTTGGGTCGCCGTCGGGTGGCTCGATTTTGATCACGTCGGCGCCCAGGTCCGCCAGCAGCTTTCCCGCAAACGCGCCGGACTCGTCGCACAGCTCCACCACACGGACGCCCGCGAGCGGACCCTCGCCCGTCAAATCACACCGTCCGCGCGCAGCGTATCGATTTCGGCGGCGCTCATCCCGAGCAGTTCACCGAACACCCGCTGATTGTCTTCGCCCAGGCAGGGCGAGCCGCGCACCATCGACCAATCGGTCTTGCTCAGGTGCACTGGCAGACCGTCGACACGTATGTCCCCCATCTCCGAATGATGCACGGTGGGCCAGAGCCCCCAGTCCTCAGTATTGGGGTCGTGGTCGATGCGGTGTTCCGGGCTTTGGACGGCCGCCGCGGGCACGCCCGCGACTGCCAGGCGTGCCGCCGA